>JBIIOJ010000039.1:0-16439 GCA_044337015.1 Pirellulales bacterium | reverse complement strand
GATGATGCGGTCGGCCGGCGCGGCCGACGCGACGAGGGCCGTGGCGAGGGTGAGGGCGGCCGCGATGAAGGAGACGCGGAGGCGGGGCGGCATGGGATTTCTCCGGGCTGATGGTCGTGGACGAATCGGTCCTGGTGGCTTCAGCGTGACGCGTCGACCCGCACCGTTCAAGGGCCGTTCAAGGGCCGTTCAAGGGTTCGCCGTCGGCTCACCCCATCCGCCGCAACAGCCACCAGGCCGCGGCGAGCTGGGCCGCGAGCGACACGAGGCCCGCCTGCGGCACGCCGGTCACCAGTTGCAATCCTCCGAACACGACGCCGGCCGCGCAGCCGGCGAGCTTCGTGCCCACCTGCAGAAGACCGAACGTGACGCCGGCTGCCCCCTCCGGCGCGAGGCAGGCGACCGCCGCCCGAAGCAGGCTCTGGGCTCCGCCGAGCACCAGTGCAAGCAGCACCGCGAGCCAGGTGAGTTCCGCCGGCGTGCGGACGAACCAAGCGAGCACGAGAACCGCGATCCAGCCTCCGATGCTCACCACCGTGGCGGCCCACCTCCCGAAGCGGGTCGAGAGCCAGCCGACGCCGAGCGCCCCGGGCAGCGCGACCGCCTGCACGAGCAACACCATCCGTACGAGCGCCGGCCCGTCGAGGTCGAACCGCTGGATCGCCAGGCTCGTGAACTGGGAGATCGCCGTCTGGATGGCCCCGAGGGCGAGCATCGCGCCCGTGAGCACCTCCACGAACCGGCGGTCTCCCACCGAGGAGCCACCCCAGCCGAGACTTCTCGCGAAGCCGACGAGCTCGCGGCCCGCGATCGGGCGGCGTAGCCCGCCATCGACGCCCGCGAAACGGACGATGGCGGCTGGCAGGGAGAAGACGAGCCACCAGGCGGCCGTCGCCGCGAAGGCGAGCCGCAGGCTGCCCGCGGCCGTGAGGCCGAGCCGCTCGCGACCCGTGACGATCGCCGTCGCCGCAGCCAGCGCGATCGCGCCCCCCAGGTAACCGGCCGCGAAGCCCCGGGCGGAGAGGCGGTCGGCGTCGCCGCCGGCGGCAAGTCGCGGCAGCAGGCTTCCCGTGAACACCTGGGCGACGTCGAAGCCGACGCAGGCCGCCACGACTGCGGCGAGCACGGCGAGCCCGAAGGCCGGCGGAACCGCGGCAAGCGCGAGCAGGCCTCCGACCCCGATGAGCGTGCCGACGATGAGCGCCCGCTGGTGGGCGTCGTGGCGATCGGCCCAAGCCGCGGCCAGCGGCGCGATCACGGCGGAGCAGAGCATCGCCGCCGAGAGCGTCCAGGCCCAGACGATGCCGGCCGACATCCCCCAGCCGCCGTCCGGCATCACGATCTTCTCGACGTAGGCGACCACGAGCGTGATCAACACGGTCGAGAAGCCGCTCGCGGCCCAGTCGAGCAGGACCCAGGCGACGCGGGCCTTCGTGTCGGATGGCGGTGGTGGTGACTGCATGGGCCGATGAAATCCGGACGGCGGAAACGGTCCTATCAGCCGGCGCGGATGGTTGGCCGGCGGCCCACGAGAAACGCCGTCCGCAGCGGCCCCCTGCCCTTGACGACGATCTCGCCGCGATCCTCCACGACGAACGCGTCGCCGAGCAGGGCCGCGGTCGTGGACGTGAGATGGACGCGGCCCGGCTCGCCGTGCGACTCCATGCGGCTCGCGATGTTGACCGTGTCGCCCCAGAGGTCGTAGGCGGGGCGTTCCCGGCCGATCACGCCGGCGACCACGGGCCCCGAGTGCATGCCCACCCGCAGGTGCACGGAGAGCCCGTGCCGGGCGGTGATCTCCTCGAATGACTCGTGGAGCGCGAGCGACAGGTCGGCCATCGCCGTCGCGTGATCGGGCCGCGACACCGGGAGGCCGGCCACGGCCAACCATGCGTCGCCGATCGTCTTGATCTTCTCGACGCCGTGCTCGAGCGCGAGCCGGTCGAAGCACCCGAAGATCTCATCGAGCACGGCGACGACGTCCCGCGGCGGGTGCATCGCCGTGAATGCGGTGAAGCCGCCCATGTCGGCGAAGAGAACGGTCACGTCCGTATGCAGATCGGCGATGACCTGCGGGCCGGATTTCAGCCGCTCGGCGATCGTCCGCGGCAGGATGGCGTGCAGCAGGCGGTCGGCCCGCTCCCGTTCCCTGGCGAGATCGCCGTTGGCCTGTTCGAGCGCCACGAAGGCGGCGTTGCGTTCGAGGAGTCGCGCATAACCCTCCGAATGAAGACGCACCCGCGCCGCGAGTTCCACGCGGTCCGGCAGCTTCACGAGATAGTCGCTCGCACCGCCCGCGAGCAGCTGGGCCTTGGTGGCGGGCTCCTCGACGGCCGAAAGCACGATGATCGGCACGTCCGCCGTCTCCGCCAGCCCGCGAAAGCGCCGCACCATCTCCTCCCCGGAGATGTCGGGCATCACGAGATCCTGGAGGATCACCGTGGGACGGACGGTGGTGACGGCCTCGATGGCTTCCGCGGCAGTCTGGCGATAGTGCACCGCCGTGTCGGCCTCTCCGGCGAGCATCTCCTGCACAGCCCGCCCGACGAGCCGCATGTCGTCCACCACGAGCACGCGGTGACGCACGGTCGGGGCGGACGGTGAGTCGTCGGTCGTGGATGCCGGGTCGGTCATGGGGTCCGTCGGAGCGAGGAGCCTCATCGTATACTCTGGTAGATCTCCACCGGACCCTACGAGAAATCCCTTCCATGGGCGACATTCCCGACCCGTTCCGCGACCCTCGCCGCACTTCGGGCGTGATGGGCCTGCCGACCGAGCGGGAGGTCATCCCGATGATCCTGCGGCACGAGGACGTGCGGAAGGCGGCCAAGGACTGGAAGACCTTCAGCTCCGATGCGGCCTTCCGGGTTCCGATTCCCTCCGAGGAGCACCTTCGCTCGGTTCGTCAGCTGCCGATCGAGGTCGATCCGCCACAGCAGCCCGACTACCGGAAGCTCGTCGAGCCCTTCTTCCTGCGGGCGAAGCAGCCGGCCTTCGTGGCCCGGGTCGAGGCGATCACGGAACGGCTCGTGGCCGACGCGATCACCCGCGACTCGATCGAGGCGGTGGAGGAATTCGCCCTGCCGCTGCAGTCACGGGCGCTCACCGTGCTGCTCGACGTGCCGGAATCGGAGGCCGAGCGGTTCATCGCCTGGGGCGTGCACGTCTTCCACGGCGAGAAGGGGGTCGAGAAGGCGGCCGAGCTCGAACGCTACCTCAACGAGCAATTCGACAAAGCCGCGGCGGCGGCCGGCGACGACTTCTACGGGCTGCTCACGAAGGCGACGTTCCACGGCCGGCCGCTCACCCGCGATGAGATGCTCGGCTTCGCCAACCTCATGTTCGCCGGCGGCCGCGACACGATCATCCATACCGTCTCGTCGGTGATCGGCTACTTCGCAGGCCGGCCGGAGGCGCTCGAGTTCCTGCGGGCCGACCCCGAGCGGATCGTGCATGCGAGCGAGGAGTTCTTCCGCGTGTTCATGCCGCTGACCCACATCGGCCGAGTCTGCCCGGTCGACACCGACGTCCACGGCACGACCGTGAAGGCCGGCGACCGGGCCTCGCTCTGCTGGGCCTCGGCCAACCTCGACGAGAAGGTCTTCGAGGCCGCCGACGAGATCCGGCTCGACCGACGCCCCAACCCACATGTCGCCTTCGGCTTCGGTATCCACCTCTGCCTCGGCGCCGCGCACGCCCGCACCGTCGTGCGGACGCTGCTCGAGGTGCTCTGCCGGAGGGTCGGCGGGATCGACCTCCTCTCGAGGCGGGATCGCGTCGAGCACACGACCGCCTACGACCGGCCTCTCGGCTACGAGTCGCTCGTCGTCCGCTTCCGCGCGGGCGACGGCCGCTGAGGGCGGCCCCGCGGGTTCACCGCGACGGCGGCCGGGCCACGGCCCAGAGGTTCTTCTGCGAGGCGACGAAGAGCGTGCCGTTGGCCGCGCATGGCACCGACCAAACGGGGGTGCCGAGCTTGATCTCGGCGAGCTGCTTCCGCTCGCGGCCCGCCGCCAGCACGGTCAGCCCCTTCCGCGTGCCGATGAAGACCTTGCCGTCCGCCACGTACGTGCTCGACCAGATCTCCTCGCGGGTGTCGTGAACCCAGACGAGCGAGCCGCTCTCGGCGTCGAGGCAGTGGACCTTGCCGGCATGCTCCGCGCAGTAGACGAGGCCGCCGGCCACCGACACGGTCGACAGCGACCGGCCGATGCCGGTGTAGTGCCAACGGACGCCGGTGCCGCTGACGTCGCCGCGGCCATCGACGTCGAGGCAGGAGAGCGCCCCGCGGCCCGGGCCGTGCACCGGATCCTGGCCGATCCCGACGTAGATCCGGTTGCCGACGATGACCGGCGTGCCGATCACCTCGCTCGGGCTCACGAGCAGGCCGTCGCCGTCGAGTTCCTTGCCGACCGTGCCACGGACGAGCGCCCAGTAGTCGATCGGCTCGCCTCCACGCGACCGGTAGCCCGGTGGGTTGCAGTCGCACTTCCAGGCACGCTCGAGGATCGCCGGAACGGAACCGCCGGGGCGGGAGGCGAACGGCTCGAACGCGTGGCAGAAGCCGTCGCCGCCGCCGTAGACGACGAGCATGCGATCTTTCGTCGCCGCGATCGCCGGCGACGACCACTGGCCGTGAAAGACGTCCGCGCTCAACGTGCCGTCGTCGCGGGCGAGCAGCCGGCCGGTCCGCTTGTCGAGCACCACGAGCGAGGCAGCCGTGGGAAGCACGACCTTTCCGTCGTAGACGCCGTTGCCCGTGCCGACGTAGAGATGCTCCCCCACGACGAGCACCGAGCAGTTCGTGGCGTCGTGGGGAAAGACCGGCAGGTCGCGGAGCATGTCGAACCGCCAAACGATGTCGGCGTCCTTCGTTCCGAGTTCGATCGGATCGCGGCCCTCGGGCACCGAGAACGACGCCTCGTCCTGGAACGGGCCGCCATTGCCGTCGGCCATGCCGGCGACGTCGAGGCAGAGCACCTCGCAGCGGTTCGTGACGAGGTAGACGCGGTTGGCATCGACGGTGGCCGTCGAGCAGATACCGAGGTTCATGTCGTCGAAATCCTCGCTCACCTTCGAGCGGTCGATCTCGAGCCGCGGCACGACGAGCCGCCAGACGAGTTCGCCCGTCCGCTCGTCGAGGCAGAGGAGCACGCCTCCCCGCGTCGGCTCGAACCTCGGGTCGTCGATCTCCTCGTCGTTGGTGCCGATGTAGACCCGCCCGCCGGCCACCACCGGCGACGAGTAGTTCTCGGAGCCCAGCCGCGCGATGAATCGCACGTTGCGGGCCGACGCCGGGTCGAAGCCGAGCCGATCCCGTTTCTTGCGGCCGGGATGGAAGTCGTCGGGCAGGCCGGGTTCATCCGCCGCCATGTTCCGCTGCGGATCGCCTCCCCACTGCGGCCAGTCGTCCGCGACGACTCCATGGACCAAGGCGACAACCAGGGGAATGGCCAGGACGGGGGCGAAGGCGTGGCGCGTCATTGCGTGATTGGTCCGGGGGCGTAAGCGACGAGACGAGAACCTGATTTTTGACTGAAAACCGGTCCGATGCCAGTGCCCCGTCGGCGGGCCTTCCGCCGTAGCCCGACGCTACCAGCGGGCCTCGAGCCCGAGGTTCACGCCCGAGAGAAAGAGCGTGCCGTTGTCGTTGATGCGGCTGCCCGAAGAGCCGGTGTCGGTGAAATCCCACTGCACTGGGGCGAGGGCCCCGTTGGTGAGCCAGATGAGGTTGTAGCCGGCCCGGATTCCCCAGACATCGGTGAGCCGGTAGACGAGCGTGCCGTTCAGGCTCCCGATGAACGCCACGCCACCGGTGGTCGCCGACTGGGCGTCACGCACGACGACATCCCCCCCCGACAGAATCGGATCGGCCGCCTGGTAGGCCGACGTACCGCAGACCGCCGTCTTCCAGAAGCCCTCGACCGCCCAACGGTTCCACTGCCGGCGGCCCCGCATGCCGATCTGCGGACCGAAGTAGTTCGTGCTCGACCGCACGGCGTAGCGGGTCGGCTCGGGAGGATCGCAGCAGAGGGTCGTCAGGCCCGCCCGCTCGTCGAGGCCCGCCCAGACGAAGCCGGCCAGCCAGTCCACGCAGTGGCAGTTTTCCCGGCAGTACGGGCCGCATCCGGTGCAGCAGTCGTAGCGGAAGAGGTTGAACTCCGCCATCGAGAGCGTGGAGAGGTAGGTGGCCCGCGCCGAATCGGCGAAATCGAGGGCGGGAATGCTCGGGCCGAGCGGCGGCGCCATCTCGAGGTTCTGGTTCCCCGTCGCCGTCGCCTCGCCGAACATGCCGTAGACGCCGAGGTAGCCGATCTCCCAGCCGAACGAGTCGGTCACGAGCGAGCCGTAGAAGACCCGCACGCCGTTGCCGATCGACGGCTGCAGGTCCTGCGTGGAGATCGCCGCCGCCCCGGTGTCGAGGTTCACGACGAGCGGCCGATCGCCGATCTGGGCGTTCCGCTGGAGGAAGAGCGCGTCGAAGACCGCGTAGTGCGTCCAGCCCGGACAGCAGCAGTCGCGGAGCGCCCGCATGCAGTCGTCGTCGAGCGTGACGCGGGTGGTCTGCGAGCCCAGGGCCGACACGTCGGGGAGCGGGTCGGCAACCTCCGGAGCCGCGCAAGCGGCCGAGGAAAGAGCCGCCACCGCGAGCCATGCCCGCGTGGCCAACCCACGAACAGAGCCCGGGCCTGTCGCCCCCCGCAGCTTCACGATTTCCTCCGCCTCCACCCCGAGATCCGACCCCAAGGGTGACATCGGCACCCGGACAGGCCGGGATGAACCCTCGGGCCCCAAAGGCCGGAAAACAGGGACCGCATCCGGCCGATTGCTCGGGCTGTGACGGCTGTTTAGTCTCGACGAGGTGTGGTTCGCCCCCGGGTGGATCCGCGACGAGGTTTTCCCTGAGGGCAATCGAACATGGCAAAGTCGGCTGGAAGAAGCTCGGGCGGTCGGACGACGTGGTCTCGCCGGCGGAGCGGAAACGGCAGCACAAGCCCTCGGCCACTGGCCCCGGAATCGCTCGAGCGACGGCTCGCCATGGCGGTCACGACGCCCTTCGGCGTCCGGTTCACCGCCGACACGACCGGCGACATCACCTTCGCGGCCAACACGCTCATGACGGCCCCGGCCAGCGCCGGCCAGGAGGCGATCGACGCCCAGAATGGCGTGGGCTCGAAGCTCAACAACAACAGCTTCCTCATGGCCTACGTCGACATCGACGCCGACCCTGCCACCTTCAATTCGAGCGCCGCCGAAGTCATCCTGCCGGCCGGCGCGAGCGTGCTCTTCGCCGGGCTCTACTGGAGCGGCCGAACGAGCAACTCGGTCGCCCCCGAAGGGCAGACGCAATTCCGCAACACGGTGAAGCTCATGGCGCCGGGCGACACTGCCTATCGTGACCTCACGGGCGTGACCATCGGCACGACCGGCAGCAGCTACCAGGCGTTTCTCGACGTGACCTCCGTCGTGCAGTCGGACGACGGCGGGGCCGGCCGCTACATGGTGGCGAACGTGCGGGCGATCGCCGACAGCGAGGACAAATACGCCGGCTGGTCGCTCGTCGTGGCCTATCAGGCCCCCGGGGAGCCGGCCCGAAACCTAACCGTGTTCGACGGCTACGGCACGGTGAACGACGGCGATCCCGCGATCGACATCCGGATCGAAGGCTTCAAGGCGCCCCCGAGCGGCCCGGTGAACGCCACGCTCGGGTTCATCACCTACGAGGGCGACCTCGGCTACAGCGGCGACAAGGTGCTCTTCAACGGCGGCAAGGGTCCGGTGCAATTGCAGGACGCCGCGAACCCGAAGAACAACTTCTTCAACAGCACGATCTCCAACCGCGGCAGCCTCGTATCGACGAAGGAGCCGAACTACGTCAACCAGTTGGGCTTCGACGCCGATCTCGTCGCGGCCGACGGCGTGATCGCCAACGGGGCCACGGGCGCCACGATCAGTCTCACGACCGGCGGTGAGACCTACTATCCGGGCGTCGTGACGAGCGCCATCGAGCTCTTCGCACCGGAGGTCGCGGTCGACAAGTCGGTGGCCGACGCCGACGGCGACGGCCTCGCGGAGCCGAACGAGGTGCTCACCTACACGATCGTCGTGAGCAATGCGGCCGATGCTCTCGACTCGGCCGTGAACGTCCTCCTCCAGGACGCGATCCCCGACCACACGACCTTCCTGCCGGGATCGCTCCGGATCGTCTCGGGCGCGAACGCCGGGACGAAGACCGACGCCGTCGATGCCGACCAGGGGGAATACTTCTCCGGCACGAATGCAGTCGCCTTCCAGCTCGGAACCGGCGCCGGCGCGGGCACCGGCATCCCCAAGGGGGGCACGCTCGCCGCGGGGCAGTCGACGACCGTCACCTTCCAGGTCGTCGTCGACTCCTCGCCGCTGCCGGTCGGCACTCTCGTCGAGAACACCGCCGTCGTCTCGTACAAGGGCCGCACGTCGGGCCTCTCGCTCACCGCGATCGACTCCGCGAACATCCCCGCCCCGCCCACGGCCGCGAACCTGGCAGTCACTAAGACGGACGGGAAATCGCAGTACGTTCCGGGAACGCAGCTCATTTACACGATCGTGGTCACCAACAACGGCCCGTCCGACCTCGTGGGCGCGGCCACCGCGAGGGTACTCGACGTGATGCCCGCCGAATTCTCCTCGGCCACCTGGACGGTGGAATACAGCGCGGGCTCGGCCTTCACGAACCCGACTTCTGGCTCGGGCGACATCGACGTGGACCTCAACCTGCTCGATGGCGGCACGGCCACGTTCACGGTCACGGCGACCGTCCGGCCGGAAGCCACGGGCAACCTCACGAACACGGTCACGGTCAGCGGCCCTGCCGACTACCCCGATGCCGACCTGACCGACAATACCGCCACCGACACGAACACGCTCGTCATGCCGGCAAGCCTCGCGGTCAGCAAGCAGGTGCGTGACATCAACGGAGGAGTCGTCCAGGGTGGCGACGTGCTTCGGTACACGATCACCGTGTCGAACGCCGCCGCCGACGGGGCTTCCCCGCGGGACGCCGCCATCGACGTGATCCTCGCCGATCTCGTCCCGACGAACACCAGCTACAAGCCGGGGTCGCTTCGCATCACGAGCGGCGCCAATGCCGGCGCGAAGACCGACGCCAGCGACGGCGACCAGGGGGAATACCTCGCGGGCACCGGCACGGTGCAGTTCCAGCTCGGCGCTGGAGCCGGGGGGCCGGGCGTGGGCGGCCGGCTCGCCGCCGGACAATCGACCACGGTGACCTTCGACGTCGTCGTCGCGGGCGGCATCCTGCCGGGAACCGTGATCACCAACACCGCGTCGGCCACGGCGACCGGCGAACTGTCGCAGCTGCCGCTCGAGGCCGAGGGGAGCGTCGGCATCGCCACGCCCCCGGCCGCCGACCTCTCGGTCGTGAAGTCGACGGCCGCGTCGTTCACGCCGGGGGAGAACGCCACCTTCACGCTCGTCGTCTCCAACGCCGGTCCGACCGCCGTCACCGGCGCGGTCGTCAACGACGACTTCTCCTCCTTCGCGGCGTTGCTCGACGGGTTGACCTGGACCTCGGTCTACGCGGATGGTTCGACGGGCCCGTCGGGCAGCGGCAGCCTCTCGTCCGTGCCGGTGAACCTCGCCGCGAACGACCAAATCACCTTCACGATCGTCGCCGATACGAAGCCGAATTGGCCATCGAACCTCGTCTTCCAGAACACCGCCACCACCGTGCCGCCGCCGGGCATCACCGACCCGAATCCCGATGACAACACGTCGACCGTCACGACTCAGCCGATCGCGGTGACCGACCTGGGCGTGGCCAAGGTCGCGGACCGGACGAACTACACGGCGGGCACCGCGCCGTTCCCGGTCACCTACACGATCACGGTCACCAACAACGGTCCGAGCTTCGCCTATCAGTCCTCGATCGTCGACACGCTCGACCCGGCGATCTTCAACGTGGCCACCGCGACCTGGACCGCCTCCTTCAGCGGCACGGGGAGCGTGGGTGCGGCGTCGGGCACCGGCAGCATCGGTGAGATCATCGACCTGGCCGTCGGTGGAACCGCCGTCTACACCGTCGTCGCCCAGACGCTCTCCGGCATCACCTCGTCGATCATCAACACCGCGACCGTCGCGCCGACGGACCTCGCCAGGGATCCCGACCCGACCAACGACACCTCGACCAACGTCATCGGCGTCGACATCACGCCAGCGATCATCCTCGGCAACGACGCCGGCTGCGACTCGACGCCGCTCGTGCGGGTGATCGACCCGGTGACCGGAGCCGAAAAGGCCTCGTTCCTCGCCTACGAGCCGAACTTCCGCGGCGGCGTGAGGGTCTACGGCGCCGACGTCACGGGCGACGGCGTGCCTGAGATCATCACGGCCCCCGGCCCCGGCCGCCCGGGCGAGGTCCGCGTCTTCAGCCAGGACGGCGTTCCGCTTTCCGGCTACTCCTTCTTTCCGTTCGGGGAGTCGTACCGAAGCGGCGTGGAGGTCGCCGTCGGCGACGTGACTGGCGACGGCACGACCGACCTCGTCGCCGGGCAGAGCCGCGGCGGGCTCGTGTCGGTGTTCACCGTGCAGCAGAACGCAAACCCCGCCGATCCGGTCGACTATGTGCCGGCCCGGTCGCTGCGGCCGTTCAGCGCGAAGTATCGCGGCGGCGTCACGGTCGCCACGGCGGACATGGGCACCTTCCCGCCGTCGTATCCGCCGAACGGCTTCAGCACCGCTCCCGACGGCATCATGGAACTCGTCGTCGGCAGCGGCCCCGGCATGAAGGCACAGGTCAACGTCTACAACGCCGTGCCCGCCATGCCCAAGATCGTGAATACGATCCGGCCGATCTCGCCGACCTATTCCCGTGGCGTGGGCGTGTCGACTCTGCCCACGACACCCGGGCAGGCCGACGCGATCATGGTCACGGCGGGCACGTTCGGCGGCTCGAAGGTGGAGGTCTACCGTGGCATCGGCACGACACCGTCGGAATCGTTCACCGCCTTCAGCGGTGGGAGCGCGAACAAGGCGGCCGTCTGGTCGGCCGCCTTCTCCGAGGAGCTGATCTACAGCGTGCAGGGCGCCGGCGGCTCGACCAATGGCGTCTGGAAGAAGGGGCAGCCAGGGCCGTTGCCCGCCACGTCGGGCATCCGGCCGCCGCTGCGGATCGGCGTGCTGCGACCGCCTTTCGCGTGACGTTCCTGAAAAGCTGACGTTCCAGAAAAACCGGCCTTTCACCGGCGATGGCCCCGCATTGGACGGCCGCCCATCCCGAGGGTATCACGAAAACGGCGGTGATTTTCGGCTGTTCACGGCGGCGGGGTCTCGTCAGAATCCCCGCCCCGAAGTCGGCCGCCGCCAGGATTCATCGGCCCAACGAGCAAACATGCTTCGCAGTCCATCCCCACGCCTCGGCATCTCTGCGATCTCGATCCACCAGCCCACGTGGGAACTCGAGAACGGCTGGTTTGCCGACGTCATGCCCCGCAAGTTCGCCCATCACACCGGCATCGAGGCCAGGGCGATCTCGTCGGAGGACGAAGTCATGATGGGCCTGCAGGCCATGCGGCGAATCCAGCGGGAGACGAGCTGCGACTTCGCGGCATGCCGTGGGCTCGTCTTCGTGTCGCCGTCGTTCATCCCGCCGTCGGTCGCCCGCCGGTATCTCGATCCGGACCAGGCGCTCGTCGAGCGGCCGACGCGGGCCGCCCGACAGCTCGCCCGCGCCTTCGGCATGAGTCGCTGCCGCACGATCGGACTCAACTGGTTCTGCTGCGGGTACAGCCGGGCCCTCGACGTCGTCACCCGCCGATGGGCGCCGCGGCTCTCTCTCAGGGACGACGAGTTTCTGCTCGTCGTCGTCGCCACACGGATCAGCCGGATCACCGACTACGGCTGTGGGCAGACGGCCGGCCTCTTTGGCGACATGGCCTCGGCCACCATGATCGCACCGCTCACGAGCCGCAGGCACGCGGCACACTTCGAGATCATGCACGCCCACGCCGAGCGGCAGCCCATCCCGCGGCCGGCCTTCGATTACCACGTCCGGACCGACGTGCCGGTCCCGTCGCCTGACGGGGGCCGAATGGTGACCGCCGAGCGGCTCGTCTACTCGCTCGACGGCATGGCGATCGCCGAGACCGCCCCACGGGCGATGTCGGCCGCCGTGGCCAAGGCGGTCGCCGAGTGCGGCCTTGCAGGAGCCGACGTGAGCCACGTAGTGCCACACCAGGCTGGCACGGGAATCGTGCGGTTCACCGGCATGAAGCTCGAAGAGCTCGGCATCGGAGGTGAGCTCGTCAACGGTCTCGTCCGCCGCACCGGCAACGTGAGCGCCTGCTCCGTGCCGCACGCCCTCCGCGAGACCTGGGGCCGCCTGCGGGGCGTCGTCGCCTGCCCCACCGCCGCCGTCGGAAGCCCCGGCCGGCCCGAGGTGCTCCAGGGCTGCATCCTCCTGCGATCGACGCCGCACCACGACCGCGAAGCGATCGTCGCCGCCTGACGCCCGCTCCCCGGGCGGGCCGAGGCGGTACGATGGCCCGATCATGCTCACGTTCCCTGGAGCTCTGTGGCAATCGACGGCGGCGGTCGCGTCGATCCTCGTCGCAGACCTTCTGCACGCGCGGGATGTGGCCGCGCCGGCGGTCGCGCCGCCCGCTCGCGCGGCCGCCTGCGACCACGTGAGCCGTCTCCAGGCCCAGGCCGAAGCCGCCGGGAAAGCCTCGTGGGGCCATTGGGGCGAGCAGCCCGACCGCTACGCGGCCTGGTCGAACCACTCCAACCGGCTCATCCCGGTCTATGCCTTCGGCACGATGCTCGACTCGGTCGCGGGGCCGAAGAGCGTCTACCGCGACGAGGCAAGGCTGCGTGATCTCTATGGCCGGCTGCCGGACCACACGCTCAACCCTGCGGCCGACTACTTCGACCAGACCGATATCCATCGGCTGCAGCGGGAGGCCGCCGACGCAGGGAAGAAGATCGTCGTGCTCTTCGTCTTCGACGGGCTCGACTGGCACACCACCCGATCGGCCGCCATCGCGACCCGCGGCCGGATCGACTACGCCGAGGGCCGCGGAACGGGCCTCTTCTTCCAGGACTACCGCGGAACGGCGACCGACTTCGGCTTCTGTGTCACGAGCCCCGCCAACGACGGCACGACGTTCGACGTCGACGCGCAGGCGATCCGAAACCCAG
This sequence comes from Pirellulales bacterium, assembly GCA_044337015.1. Lineage (GTDB taxonomy): Bacteria > Planctomycetota > Planctomycetia > Pirellulales > UBA1268 > UBA4655. Next base: position 3,242 of record JBIIOJ010000039.1, on the reverse strand, counting down.
GCGGCGAGCGGCCCGGCGGTTACGACCCGTCCCGCGGCGGCGCGACGCCGTGGGATCCGCGGGCGAGCATGCGGTACCTCACCGGCCGCGACCGCGACGTGCCCCATCCCTACACCGACTCGGCCGCCTCGGCGACGTCGCTCTGCAGCGGCCGCAAGACCTACAACGACTCGATCAACGTCGGCCCCTCGGGCGAGCAGCTCGAGCCGATCGCGAGGCTTTTGCAGTCGCGGGGCTGGGCCGTGGGGGCGGTGTCGAGCGTGCCGGTGTCGCACGCGACGCCGGCCTGCGCCTACGCCAACAACGTTTCGCGAGACGACTACCAGGACATCTCCCGTGATCTCCTCGGGGAGCCTTCGATCGCCCACCCTGCCCCCCTGCCCGGTCTCGACGTGCTGCTCGGAGCCGGATTCGGCGTGACGAAGGCGACGGAGGCCGACCAGGGCCGCAACTTCGAGCCGGGCAACAAGTACGTCGCCGACTCCACGCTCGCGGCGATCGACGTTTCGCGCGGCGGCCGCTACCGGGTGGCCACGCGGAGCCCGGGCCGACACGGCGCCGACATGCTCGCCGAGGCGGGCCGTGACGCGATCGAAAGAAAGCTCCGGCTCTTCGGGTTCTTCGGAACGGCGGAGGGCAACCTCCCGTTCCAGACGGCCGACGGCGGTTACGATCCGGGCGAGAGCCGTGCCGAAAAGAGCGGCAAGATCGACCCACTCCACCAGAAGTACGGCGGCACGATCCGCTACACGCCGGCCGACATCGCCGAGAACCCGACGCTCGCCGAGATGGCGACCACGGCGATGGACGTGCTCTCGGCGAAGGGGCCGTTCTGGCTCATGGTCGAGGCGGGCGACGTCGACTGGGCCGCGCATGCCAACAACATCGACACCTGCATCGGTGCGATTGAAAGCGGCGACGAGGCCTTCCGCGCGGTGGTCGGGTGGATCGAGCGGCACGACGCCTGGAAAGAGGCCGTCGTGATCGTCACGGCCGACCACGGCCATCCGTTCGTCCTCGTCGACCCGCGGGCGTTCACCGACGCCGGGTGCCCCGGCCCGGAGCCCGGACCGAAGCAAACGACGGCCGTCGAGAACGATGCGCGGTAGGTAGACTGTCAAAACGGAGAAAATTCCCCATGTCGAAAGCCCGCTCTCGCCCACGATGGATCGCATCGCTCGCGTTCGCCTGTGCCGTCGTCGCCACCACGCACGGTTCCGCCGACGGCGAGAACTGGCCGCAGTGGCGGGGCCAGCGGGGCGATGGCATCTCGCATGAGAAGGGCCTGCCGGCGACCTGGTCGAAGTCGAAGAACGTCGCCTGGAGGACGCCGCTTCCCGGCAAAGCCGGCGCCACGCCCTGCGCCTGGGACGACCGGATCTACCTCACGAGCAACGAGGGGGACGATCTCGTGCTCCTCTGCGTCGCGGCCCGCGACGGCAAGATTCTCTGGAAGAGGAAGGTGACCGGCGGCAACCAGGACGCCCGCTCGGGCGAGGGCAACTCCGCCTCCCCCTCCCCTTCCACCGACGGCAAGCACGTCTGGGTCTTCTTCAGCACGGGCGTCCTCGCCTGCTACTCGCGAGACGGCGACGAGCTCTGGAAGTTCGACGTGGCCGACCGGTTCGGCAGGATCGACATCCAGTTCGGGATGACCTCGACGCCGGTGCTCGATGGCGACGCCCTCTACCTGCAGCTCATCCACGGCGCGATGAAGCTCGACGACCAGACCCGCACCGGCAAGGTGGTGAAGCTCGACAAGGCGACCGGTCGAACGATCTGGGCCGTGGACCGCGTCACCGACGCCCAGTTCGAGTGCAAGCACTCCTACGCCTCGCCCGTTCTCTATCGACACGAGGGCCGCGACTTCCTCGTCGTGCACGGGGCCGACTGCACGACGGGCCACTCGCTCGACGACGGCCGCGAGCTCTGGCGGTTCGGCGGGCTCAACGGGCCGACTGCCACGAACCCGAAGGCCAACGACAATACGTTCCGGTTCGTCGCCTCGCCGGCCGTCGCCCCCGGCACGATCGTGATCCCGACGGCGAAGGGCGGCCCGACGGTCGCGATCCGGGTCGGCGACGAACTGCAGGGAGACTGTTCCGGCAAGGCGTCGCTGGTCCGCTGGGTCAACCCGCTCACGCCCGACGTGAGCATCCCGCTGATCGCCGACGGCCTGGTCTACCTGCTGCACAAGGACGGCAAGCTGCAGTGCGTCGATCTCGATACGGGCAAGGACGTCTACCTCCAGCGGACCCACACCGGCCAGCACCGCACGAGCCCGCTGCTCGTCGAGGGACGGCTCTGGTTTGGCTCGAACGACGGATGGGTTTCGGCGGTGAAGGCCGGCCGGGAGTTCGAACTGCTCGACTCCGTCGATCTCGGCGGCGAGTCGATCACCGCCTCGCTTTTCACCGCCAACGGCACGCTCTACGTGCGGAGCTACGAGGCGCTCTATGCCATCCGGCAAGAGTGACCCGGCGACGGTCTTGCTCTCCGATCTCGACGCAACGGCGGCCTGGCGACGCATCGCCGAGTGGCTCGCCACTGCGGCGGGCTCATCGCGGCATCCGTTGCATCTGCTCTCGGTGGCGACCGTCGACGCAGGAGGCGCGGCCGAGGTGCGGACGGTCGTGCTCCGCGGCTTCGATGAAGTAAAACGCGAGGTCCGCTTCCACACCGACCTCCGCAGCGGCAAGGCGGCGGCGATCCGCCGCGATGCCCGCGTGGGCCTGCACTGGTACGACCCCGAAGCGAGGCTCCAGATCCGGATTCCCGCGACCGCCTCGCTCCACCACGCCGACGACGTCGCCCGCCACGGCTGGGAGCGCTCGCAGCCGATGAGCCGCGCCTGCTACACGACCAGCCACGCACCGGGCGACGAGCTCACGTCGTTCCCACCGGCGCCGGCGGCCCCGGTGGATGGCGACGACGCGGGCCTCCAGAACTTCTGCGTCGTGCGGTGCCGATTCGACTCGGTCGAACTGCTCGCCCTCCACGCCGCGGGCCACGAGCGGGTGCGGATCGACGTCACGTCGAACGCCGTCACGTGGAAGATCCTCGCCCCGTGAGGGGCTGCGCGTGTCCCGGCACTCAATGCGGCGTCTTACGAAGCTGCTTGAAGCAGAGCCTAGTGGTTCGCCGGTTGGGAAACCGCTCCAGGGCATTTGAAGGACGCCGCATTGCCGCCGCGGGAGCGGACGCATCGTCGCTACGGCGAGGATACGCCTGATGCTCCTCAA
>JBIIOJ010000249.1:0-5063 GCA_044337015.1 Pirellulales bacterium | reverse complement strand
CCGCTCACGCCGAATCCAACGAGCACCGGGCAGTCTGTCACGCTCTTGAGCCAACGGACCCGCTCGGCGAGCGTGTCGGGCAGCGCCGACCGCTCGCCCGTGACGCCCGCCACGGACACGCAGTAGAGAAACCCGGTCGACAGCCTGGCGATCTTCTCGGCGCGGTCGCGGGGCGTGGTCGGGGTCACGAGCCGCACGAGCGCGAGCCCCGCGGTCCGGCAGGCGGCATCGAGGTCCGACGATTCCTCGAGCGGTAGATCGGGCACCACGAGCCCCGTCAGCCCCGAGTCTTTCGCCGCGGCCACGAACGTCGCGATGCCACGGCGGAAGATGATCGAGTAGCTCGTCATGGCGACGAGCGGCATCCGGATCCGGCCGCTTGCGCGGCGGGCCACGTCGAACACGCTCTCGACGGTCGTGCCGGCGGCCAGGGCCCGCGTGTAGGAGGACTGGATCACGGGTCCGTCGGCGATCGGATCGCTGTAGGGCACGCCGAGCTCGCAGACCGCCGCCCCGGCGCGGTCGATCCGTTCGAGGGCCTCGACGGTGAAGTCGACGTCGGGATCGCCGACGGTGAGGAACGGTGCGAGCGAGGACTTTCCTGCACCCCGGCGGGCGAGCAGGTGCCGCTCGAGGGTCGGTCGGGCCGCCGCGGCTTCAACGATGGGCATCGGCGGCTCCGGTGGTTCCAACCTCTTCTCCGCCCTCGCCGAGGCCGCTCAGCCTCGCGATCTCGGCCGCGTCCTTGTCGCCGCGGCCAGAGAGGCAGACGAGCAGGATCTCGTCCTTCGGCCGGCGTGCAGCCTCGCGAACGGCCCAGGAAAGGGCATGCGCCGTCTCGAGCGCCGGCAGGATTCCCTCGCGGCGGGCGACGAGGTGAAACGCCTCGAGGGCCTCGGCGTCGCCGACGCTCGTGTACTCCACGCGGCCGAGGTCCATCCAGAAGGCGTGCTCGGGGCCGACGCCGGGATAGTCGAGGCCGGCGGAGACGGAATGGACGTCGGCGGTCTGGCCGTCCGTGTCCTGGAGCACGTAGCTGAGGCTGCCGTGCAGGATGCCGGGCGCGCCGTAGCTCAAGCTCGCGGCATGGTCGCCCGCGGAGCCCGAGCGGCCGCCCGCCTCGACGCCGACGAGCCGCACCTCGTCGTGCGGCGCGAGCGGGTGGAACATGCCAGCGGCGTTGCTGCCGCCGCCCACGCAGGCCACGACCGTGTCGGGCAGCCTGCCGAACTGCGAGCGGCACTGCTCGACCGTCTCCCGTCCGATCACGCTCTGGAAGTCTCGGACGATTCGCGGGAAGGGATGCGGGCCGACGACGGAGCCGATGATGTAGTGGGTCGTCTCGACGGAACCCATCCAGTCCCGCATGGCGTCGTTGATCGCGTCGCGGAGCGTGCGGGAGCCGCTCGTCACCGGCCGAACCTCCGCCCCCATGAGCCGCATGTTGCGGACGTTGGGGGCCTGGCGGCGGACGTCCTCCGCCCCCATGTAGACGACGCACTCGAGGCCGAACCGGGCGCAGGCGGTCGCGGTCGCCACCCCGTGCTGCCCGGCCCCGGTCTCGGCGATGATCCGCCGCTTGCCCATCCGCATCGCGAGCAGCGCCTGCCCGAGCGTGTTGTTGATCTTGTGGGCGCCGGTGTGGTTGAGGTCTTCCCGCTTGAAGTAGATCTGCGCACCTCCCGCATGTTCGGTGAGCCGGGCGGCGAAGTGGATTGGCGTCGGTCGGCCGACGAAGGTCGCGAGCAACCGGTCGAGCTCCGCGGCGAACGCCGGATCGGCCGACGCCTCGGCGTAGGCCGTCTCGAGTTGGTCGAGCGCGGCCGAGAGCGTCTCGGGCACGTACTTGCCGCCGTAGGGGCCGAACCGCCCGAGGGCATCGGGCACCTGTCGCACGTCGGGGAGGCTCGCGGTGGTGCTGGCCATGCGGGGGATCGTTCCTCTTTCAGGGTGCCTGGCGGGAGGATGGAGGTCGCGCCGAAAAGGTCGCAAAAAGATTGTATCCCGCCGGCCCGCCGCTACCATCGGGCGATGCCGGAACTGCCCGAGGTCGAGACGATGTGCCGTGGAATCGCGAGGCTCCGCGGCCAGACCGTAGCGTCGCTCACGTTCCCGGTCCGGCGAGGCCAGCGGCCGATCCCCTGCTCGCCGTCTGCCGGTTCCATCGTCCGGCGTGTCTGCGGTCGACGTCTCGCCGCCGTTTCTCGCAGAGGCAAGCGAGCGATCCTCGAGCTTGCCGGCGACGCCGGATCGACGTCGCTGTTCCTCGTCGTCGAGCCCCGGATGACGGGGCTTCTGCTCGTCGCCGCCCCGCCGACGATCGATCACGTCCGCTTCCGTGCCACCTTTCAATCTCCCTCGGCCCCCGAACTGCTCTTCTGGGACCGCCGCGGCCTCGGCACCGTCTCGCTCGTCGATGCAGCGGGCCTCGAGCGGCTGTGCGGCCGGGAGCGACTGGGGCCCGACGCGCTCGTGATCGACGGAGAGACGCTCGGGGAGCGGCTCGGACGATCGACGCGGCCGGTGAAGGCCGCGCTCCTCGATCAGAAGGCGGTGGCCGGCATCGGCAACATCTATGCCTCGGAAATCCTGTTTCGCGCCAGGGTCCATCCGGCGAAGCGATGCCGGAGGCTCACGAAAGCGGCCTGGCATCGGATCGCCGATGCGGCGGGAGCGATCCTTGCCGAGGCGATCGCCGCGGGCGGCTCGACGCTCGGTGACGCGACCTATCGCACGGCGGAGAACCGTCCGGGGGGCTACCAGTCGCGGCACTGCGTCTACGCGCGGTCGGGATGTCCCTGCCCGGCGTGCGGCGCGACGATCCGTCGGAAGGTGCTCGCGCAGCGATCGACGTTCTGGTGCCCGTCCTGCCAGGCGGCCTGCTGACAGCAGGGCGGAGAGCCGCCGTCAGCCGAAGAGTTTCGTGACCGCCTGGGCCTTCACGAGTTCCCGCGGCTGGTTCAGGTGGTTGTAGACGATCGTCTCCGGCTCGATGCCGCAGGCGTGGTAGATCGTCGCCAACAGCTGCGTCGGATGGACCGCATCCTCGAGCGGCGCCGAGGCCGTGGCGTCGCTTTTCCCGTGCACGTGGCCGCGGCGGATGCCGGCGCCGGCGACGATCGCCGAGAAACAGTAGGGCCAGTGGTCGCGGCCGTCGGCGGAGTTGCCGTTGCCCGACGTGCTCACGCCCTTCTGCGGCGACCGGCCGAACTCGCCGACCGCCACCACGAGCGTGTCGTCGAGGAGGCCGCGGTCTTCCATGTCGGCGATGAACGCGGAGAGCCCCTGGTCGAGCATCGGAGCCGACTGGTCCTTCATCCGCTTGTCGAGACCGACGTGGTGGTCCCAGGAATGGTTGTCGGAGTTGGCGACCTTCGGCCAGACCACCTCCACCACCTTCGTGCCCGCCTCGACGAGCCGCCGGGCGAGCAGAAGGCTCTGGCCGAACGTGTTGCGGCCGTAGGCGTCGCGGAGCTTCGCCGGCTCGCGGTCGATCGCGAAGGCCTCGCGGGCCCGCCCGGAGATCACGAGGTCGAGCGCGCGGCCGTAATACTCGTCGAGCTTGTAGTCGGCCACGGCCTTGTCGAGCTCGGGCATCGTGCGGTCGATCAGCTCGCGGAGCTTCGCCCGCCGCTCGAGCCGCTTGGCGAAGACATCGGTTCGCAGTTGGAGATCGTCGACGCGGATCCGGTCCATCTTCCGCATGTCGAGGTCGTCCCCATCGGGATAGAGCGTGTAGGGGTCGAAATCGCGACCGAGGAATCCCGCCGTCCCCCCCTTCCCGACCACGTTGCTCTCCTGGAGCGGACGCGGCAGCATCACGAACGGCAGCATCGGTTCCTCGACCGGCTTGAGCCGCACGATGTTGGAGCCGAAATTGGGAAAGTCCTTCGCGTTTGGCGGCTCGAGCTGGCCCGATGGGCTCACCTTGTCGGTCGTGTAGCCCGTCATCATCTGGTAGATCGCCGCCGTGTGGTTGAACAGCCCGTTGGGCGTGTAGTTCATCGAGCGGATGAGCGTAAAGCGGTCGTTGATCGCCGCGAGCTTCGGGATGTTTTCCGTGAACTGCACCCCCGGCAGCTTCGTTGGGATGCTCTTGAAGGTGCTCCTGACATTGTCGGGCACGTTTTCCTTCGGGTCGAAGAGGTCGATGTGGCTCGGGCCTCCCTGCAGGTAGACGAGCACGATGCTCTTGGCACGGTTCCAGCCCGGGGCTTTCTTCGCCCCGGCGGTCGATTCATTCGCGGCGGCCGCCTGAAGCCGGAGCAGGTTCGGTAGCGAAACCCCGAACAGGCCGATCGCCCCCGCACGGAGAATGGCGCGGCGGCTGGTGCCGAGATTCGGATCGCAGAGATCCTTGCCGGGGCGGCCGGGGATGACGAGCATGGCTGAGCTCCTTGAAACTGATGTCGGGAATCAATGATTGAAGAAGAAAGCCGGGCTGTTCACGAGGGCCCAGGCCAGATCCTGGATCGCCGTGAGCCGTCGGTCGGCGAGCTGCCCGGCGCTCGTTGCGACGTCCGACCGGAGCCGGACGACCGCGGGATCGTCGGCGAGCGGCTTTTCCGCATCGGCCAGATCGGCGGCGAGCGTGACCAGGTTCGGGTCGGGAGGGACGGGCCTCGTGGCCGCGGCCAGCTCCGCCGCGAATTTCTCCCGCAGCGGGTCGCGGGCCGCGACGATCGCGGCAAGCTCTGCAGCCTCTTCGATCGACCGCTTTTCCCGCGGGATGGCGGCGAGCTCGGCCCCCCGCGGGACAACTCCGAGCGGCAGCGGCACGGCCGACGTGGCAAGCGAGATCCGGAACCGTCCCAGTCCGTGCTTTCCCCCCTTGAAGAATTCGGGGATCCGCACGCGTACCCGCGCGGGCTCGGAAAATTCCGGAACGTTCGCCAGCTCGAACACCGCCCAGTGCACCTCGCGCTGCCGGGGCGAGACGCTCCATCCGCGGCCGGGATTCGAGCGGTCGGTGTCGGCGGCCTGGGCGATCGGAAAGCCGTCGGCCGAGAAGTCGGCCTGCGGCCTCTGCAGCGAGATCGTGGTCTCGTCGGCCGGCCGTGAGG
>JBIIOJ010000248.1:0-5105 GCA_044337015.1 Pirellulales bacterium | reverse complement strand
AGGGGCGTCGATGAGCACCTCGAAGTTCAGGCCCGCGTTCCGCGAGGCCTGGGCGTAGACGTCGATCCGATGCACGCCCTTCGTGAAGGCCCGTGTGATCTTCAGCGGCGAGGCCCGATCCTGCGACATCTGGCCGTCGATGGCGAACACGTAGCGGATGTTCTGCAGCCTGCCTCTCGCGTCGAGCGTGAACGAGCGGGTCTGTGCCTTGTCGAGCTCGAAGCCGGCCACCCAGTGGCCGACATACCAGTCCTGGAGGCCCATGGCGTTGGCCAGTCCGCCGAGATCACCGTTCAAAGGGCCTACGGCGAGCGACTCGAGCTTCGGCAGCACGAGCGGCGAGCCCGTGGCCAGCCGGCCCTTCTCCAGGTAATCGGCGAACTTTGCGGGCGTTTCGAGCGACACGGGCTGGCCGACGATCCGGGCGAGTTCCATCCTCGGACCGCCGTCCCACGGCACGAACGTCGCCTTGCCGTCGGCCCGCCACTGCCCGACCGTGCGGAAATCGCGGCCGTTGAGCGAGGTCTGAACGTAGACATCCTTGAGCTTGCGGCCGGGCACGTTTGCGGTGACGTTCATCTTCCCGAGGGCCACGTTGTCGTTGAGATCGACGGCGAACACCTTGGGCCGCTTGTTGTCGGCGAGGCCGATCCACGGCGTGCCCGACGCCGGTCCGATCGCATTGTTTGGATCATTGCCCTCCGTCGAATCGGAGGCGTAGGCGGTCGCCTGGCCGGAGCCGGTGGGGACGGTGCCCTCGAACACGCCCGAGTAAGGGCCCGTCTCCGTGAGCTTCACCACGAGACTGTCGCCGCTGGCGGTCGTGGCCCGGACATCGATCGTGTCGGGCTGGGCCGTCGTTCCGCGGTCGGGATCGACCACGCGGATGTTGACGGGATTGCCGGGCTTGATCTGGTCTTCGCTGCGGGTTGCGGCGAGCGACGTGCTCTGCGGCGAGCCCGAATCGAGTTCGAGCTTCGCGCGGATCATCTTCTCGAGAGCCCTGTTCTCAAGCTCCTCCTTCGAGAGAATCGCGCCGCTGGAGGCGAACACCTCCGAATCGGTGACGACCGTCATCGCCGCCGGCTCCTCGACGGCCTCCTTCCCTCCCGCGGCGAACGACTCTGCGAACGTGTAGCGGACGGTGTCGCCGCCGAGCAGTTGCAGGATGTGGTCTCCCTTCGAGGGCGGGCCGAGCTGGGTGGGAATCTGGCCGGTGAACCGGGTCTTCGAGTCGCCGAACGGGAAGAGGTTGAACCGCTCCTCGTCGCCGCTGGCCGTCCAGGCGCGGATCTCGATCTGGGCCGCCTTGCCGACGACCGCGAGATTGCGGTCCTCGAGATCGACCTCGAGCGGCTTGCCCGGAATGAGGAACTTCTTGTCGCCGAGCACCCCGAGCTTCACCTTCGAGGCGACGTCGTACTTGCGGCGTAGGAGATTGAGCTTCCCCTCCAGGATCCGGCCGCCGACGTGGTTGGGCACGCGGGTGAACACCTCCTGGAGGAAGCCGGCCGCCTCTTCGATCTCCTCCTGATCGGTCTTCAAGAGTGCCAATTGATAGAAGGCCTCGGACTGGAGAAGGCGGTCGGGCCGCCGCGAGAGCTTCTGCAAGAGCTCGCGGGCGCGTTCGAACTGCCGCGTGAGCCGATCGACCTCGGCCACCCGCAACTCGGCGTCGGCCTTGCCGGCCGTGCCATCGAATTCCTTCGCCGCGGCGATCCGCTCGTAGAGGGCCCTGGCCTGGGCGTATTCCCGGCGGGCGAGCGCGATGTCGGCGTAGGCCACAAGCAGGCCGGCCTGGGCTTCCGGCGAGAGCACGCCCGGAGCCGACTCCGTCCAGGCGAGCAGGAGCTGGCCGAGTTCGCGGGCGCGGTCGTAGTTGCCGGTCTCGGTGTTCTCGCGAATGAGCCAGGCGGTGAAGCCCGGATCGAGCTCCTTGTACATCTGGCCGACGACGGCAGGATTCGCGAGATAGAGCTGCCAGGCTCCCTGCGGCTTGCCGGCCGCGAACTGCAGTTGTGATTCGTAGATCGTCCACCGCGGATCGCTCCGCGGCACGGGATTGCCTCCGCCGAGCGTGAGCAGAGCGTCGGTGCGGATCGCCGTGAGCTGGGTGCGGGCGGCCTCGGACAGCGATGCCCCGAGCATCTGCATGCCGCTTTCGGCGATCGCGGCCGCGATGCCGGGCTTGCCGGCCTTGGCGATGCCGGCGGCGAGGGCCGCAACGGAGCCGGCGTAGCTGGCATTGCCACTTTCGCGAGGAGTCCGCCAGAGTTCGGGGGCGATTCGCAGCAGTTCGCCGTATCGGCCGGCCGCGTGCAGTGCCTGCGCAACGGTGGGGCCCAGCGGCTCAATGCTGTTCGGGGGCCTCGGCGTGTCGAACACCGCGACGAAGACGGCGAGTTCCTCCGGAGAGAAAGATGCGGCGGGCATCTGGGAGGTCGCCGCGAGCGAGGGCGCGGCCGTTCGCGCCGGGTAGGCCTTGCGACGGCCGAGCAGCTCGGCGAGTTGCTTGAAATACGCTCCGCGGGCAGCCGCCGCGGTGATCGCCGCGGGATCGCCGGGGATCGACGCTTGGCCCATGGCGACGCCGTCGAAGCGGGTCTTGCCCCAGGCGGCCTCGGCCGCCGCGATCATCTTCGCCCGCACGGGCGCCGGCGCGGACAGCGCCCGCGTGTACCAGGCGTTGACCTCGGACGGCGTCCAGGTCGGCGGCCCGGTGAGCACGTCGCGGCGATCGCCGACGGCGAGCGTCTGTGGCAGACGGTCGAACTGCTTCGGGGCGGCGGGCCCCGCGGCGAGGGCGGGATAGCCCGCGAACATCTCCGCCGCGAGCGTGGCGGCCTTCTGCTTCTGGTCCTGGCTGTAGTTGAAGAAGCTCAAGTCGAGCCAGCCCCTCGCCTTCGACTCTTCGACGAACATGTCGTCGAAGAAGGAATCCGGCGGGTAGTTCTTGACGAGCGAGGCGAACTCACCGCGGACGAGATTCTGGTAGCTCGTGGTGGCGCTGGCCCCGGCGGGGTTCTGCTTGAGCACGAGAAACGCCTTGGAATCTATGAGCTTCGCCATCACGTCCTTGCCCGCCTCATGATCGATCCAGCCCTGCCCCGCCTTCGTGTAACGGAAGCGGGCGAAGAGGTCGGGCTCGAAACGGTTCGCCTGCAACTGCGCGAGGATCGCCTTGCCGATCACGGCGTTGAGCTTGAGCGCCTGCGCGGCCGCTTTCTTCGGCACGTTCTGGTAGTTGCCGCCAGGGCGGCCGCCCGCGAGCGCCGCATCGATGGCCGCGATCGCGGACGACGGTGCGCCGGGCTGCCAGTTGGCGAGCTGGTCGGCGACCACCTCGGCCTGAAAGTCGCTCGTATCGAAGCCGTCGGCGAAGTTGCCGAGGAGCCACCGCAAGGTCGCCGCTCCGAAGGGAACTTTCTGCGAGGGGACGCCGCGGACGAGCTTGTAGGCCTCGCGGCCGCTGGCCACGTAGGCGTCGAGCTTCTTGTCGCGAACTGCCTCGACACAGCGGCCGAGGTGCATCGCGAGCGGGTCGGCGAGCTTCGACCAGTCGGCAGACGCCGGCACGTTCGCGTCGAACGCCTTCTTGAACTCCTCTTCGAGCGCCGCGATCTGCCCGGCCGTCTTCTCCCACTTTGCAACCTCGTCGCCCTTCGCCTTGTCCTGCGGCGCGGCCTTCGCCGCCGCCTGCACGCCCTTGAGCTGGTTGCGGACCTGATCGGCCCACTGCTTGAAGGCGGCGTGGGCCGGAGTGATCGCGGCCTTGCGTGCCTTCTCGTCCCACGGCACCCAGTCGAGCTTCCGCAACTCGGCGGCGAACGTCGACTTGTCGGCCTGCGGAGCCACATTGAAGGCCGACACAAGACAGCCGGCGACCGCGTCGGGCTGGAAGAGCGCGATCGGCGTGCGGTTGACAGCCTCCGGCGCCCAGGCCGCCAGTGCCTTCTGCCAGTCGGCATCGGTCGCGGCCGGCTGACGGGGGAACGAGCGGTAGATGCCCCAGAGCTGTTGCGCCGCCCCCCATGTGGAGCCGAACTCGCCGTGCCAGCTCTCGGCCTGCGAGAGATGCTTGAGGCCCGCGAGCAGATCGGTGCCCTTCGTCGCTGCAACGGCGTTCACGACCTTCGCGGCGTCGGAGGTCACGCCCGACAAAAACGTCGCCTGCTTCGCGAAGACGGCAGGGTCAGGCTTGTTGACGAGCAGCGGCAGGCCGCGTGTGCCGGCTGACTTCTGAAAGACGGCCGGAAACTTCGCGCCGAGTTCCACCCACTGCTCGGGCGTGGCCTGGTATTGCCACCAGCCATTCCAGTTGATCGCCTTCGCTTTCTCTTCGTCGGGCAGCTTTTCGAAAGTGGCGGTCCAGAGGCCGGTGATCGGCCCGCCGATCGTCTGCCATGCCTGGTGGCCGTTCGTGCCGCAGAGGAACGTGTTGAGCACGTCGTTGAGCACGGCGGCCGTGGGAACGGCGTCGACGTAGGCCGCCCCTGCGGCGGCGACGGGAGCGAACGCCGCGGCCTGCGCCGCGGCATCCTTGCCCGTGACCGCCGCCTGGAACTCCAGCCACGACGTGATGAACGCATAGCGGGCCGCCCGCGGCGGGCTTTCCCGCACGAGGCCCACGATCTGCCTCGCGGCCGGGGCGGCGGCGTGCTTCTCGGGCGTTGCCCGGGCGAGCTCGGCCATCGTCCAGTCGAGATGGTCCCAGCAGAGATTCCGCTCGAGTTCCAGCGGCAGCTTGTCGGCCATCACGGCCGCGAGGATCCGCGCCGCCGTGACCGGGTCGTTGCGGCCACGGGCCTGCTCGAGGAACCAGGGGTCGAACTGCCGCGCCTCGAGCGACTGCCGCAGCTCGAATCCGGTGCGGACGAAGAACGAGTAGGCGTCATCGACGTTTTGCAACTGCCCCACGAGAACCTCGTAGAGCCGAGCCGCCACCCGGCTGCGGGCCTCGTCGGCCGGCGCCGCCGCGATCACCCGCTTGAAGAGCGAGGCGGCGGACTGGAGGTCGCCGGCGGCCAGGGCCGTATCGGCGGCCGCAAGCAGAACGGCCGGCGACGGCGACGGATGACGGGCGAGCCAGGCCTTGAGGGCGATGT
>JBIIOJ010000247.1:0-5108 GCA_044337015.1 Pirellulales bacterium | reverse complement strand
CGCGTCTCGCGGTCGGAGAGGTACGTCACCCGGCCGAGATCCTTCGACAGCAGCAGGATGCGGCAGTAGGCGTCCACGATCTCCGTCCACCAGTAGGCCCGCTCGACCGTCTCCCCGAAGCTGACCGTACCGTGGTTGGCCAGCAGGATCACGCTCGACTTCGTGCAGTACGGCTTCACCGTGTCGGCGAACTTCTGGCCGCCCGGCGTCTCGTACGGAGCGGTGGGGATGTCGCCGAGGAACACCTCGACCTCCGGCAGCACGCACTGCGGAATCGGCTCGCGGGCGACGGCGAAAGCCGTGGCGTGGGGCGGATGGCAGTGAACCACCGAGTTGACGTCGGGACGCTCCTTCATGATCGTCAGGTGGAGCAGGATCTCGCTCGATCGCTTGCGGTTGCCGCCGATCTGGTTTCCCTCCATGTCGACGATGCAGAGATCCGAAGGCTTCATGAAGCCCTTCGAGATCATCGTCGGGGTGCAGAGCACCTCGTTGGGGCCGAGCCGGAAGGAGATGTTGCCGTCGTTGCCGGCGGCGAATCCCTTGTTGTAGATCCGCCGGCCGATGTCGCAGATCTCCTCTTTCAGCTGCGAAAGCGACTTCGTGGTGGTTGCCGTCTTGATTGCCATAGTTCGTCGTTACTCCTTTCGGGTCTGCTCCTGCGGGTGCTACTCGTGCCTCTGATCAAGTGTGACCGACGATTCCGGCTGCGGCAGGATTTCCGCGAGGGAAAGAAAGCGCGGTCGCGCCGGTCGTAGGGATCATGCCGTCTCCTGCCGGATGTCGAGCCGATCGACGATCGCCGCGACGTAGGCGTCGACGGGCTTCTCGAGCGGCCGGAAGGGCTGGGCGGCCTCGCCCCCCTCGCTGAAGGCGACGAGTTGCCCTTCTCCCGCCCCCATGTCGTCCCACGCGACGAGCGGCTCGGCCGGGCCGTCCGCTGCAGTGAGGTCGGCCGCCGAGAGCGGCACGACGAGCCGAAACACGCCGCCTCGTATGGTGTCGTGCGGTTCGACGAGCGTCACTGTACCGATCGTTTTGCCGAGTCGCATGGTGGTTCCGTTCAGTGGGGATGAGTGTTGCAGCCGCAGCCGGCAGGCGCTGCGGCGAGGTCATTCGGCACCGGCATGTCGCGGCCGGCGAAGTCGGTGGCCAGCCTGCCGAGCGCTGCCGCGGCGAAGTCGCTCGGCCGCACGACGAGCAGGTTCGCGCCGCACTCGGCCGCCGCGACGAGCAGCCCCGCGGCGTCCCGGCCGGTGACGCCACGGATGCTCGCCGAGCGATTGGCGAGCACCACTGCCGCCGCCGGGCGGGTCGTGAGGAGGATCGCCCGGGCCGCATCCCGCGAGGCGTGGGTCGCGATGGAGTGAATGACGTCGGCCAGCCCCGTGGCTGGGAGTTGCGATGCCCTCGGCACGGCGCGGACGATCTCGGCCGCCCTTCCGGCGGCGTCGGGGCCCGCGTCGGCGAAGGCAACGAATAGCGGCAGCCCGGACGAAGGACCTGCAGCCGGACCGCTTCGCTCGATCGAGATCCGGCGCTCCTTCGCGCGATCGCGTGCGGAGGGTGTGACGACCGCCCTCTCTGCGATCGTGATGCGGGCCGTGCCGGCCGGAAGCCTCTCGACCATGTCGAGCGTGATGACCTTCCCGGTAAACGTGGCCGTCGCGGCCGGGGAACGTGGGGCTGCCGCGGCAGCTGGGGCCGAGATCACCGCCGACTCCGAGCGGATCCGTCGGACCACCTCCTCGACGATCGCGCGGATCGCCTGGGGGTCGACGGCGGCCGGTCCGGGATTCTGCGGGGTCATGGGGCGTCCACGAGGGCAATCGTGCTCCAGCGTGCGGGCGTGGCGTCGCATTTCAGGACTTCTCGCAGGAGCCGGCCGTCGCTCGTGATGACGACCGTGTCGCCCATGCCGGCCGCTACCGTGTCGATCGCCAGCTGCGGGTCGCCGTCGGGGCTCCTCCGGTCGGCGAGCAGCGGCTGCACGACGAGCAGACGGGTGCCCGAGAGCGACGGATGCTTCACCGTCGCCGTCGCCGTTCCGATGATCTTCGCCAGTTGCACGGGGAAGGGGCCTTTCAGGAGCGGTCAGGGCTGCCGAGGATGCAGAGGTCGTCGACGAGCGTGCAGCGGCGCTGGCGGGTGAACGTGAGCGGGGTCGTCACCCCCTCGCCGGTCGGCGTCGCGATCGAGAACGAGAGGTAGCCCTCTCCACCCAGGCCGAGGCCGGCCACGCTCGGACCGTTCTTCACGAAGAGCGTCGTGTCGAGCAGCCTCCCCATCCGCGTCATCGTGCGGACGTCGTTGGAGTGGATGATCGCCGTGTGGCGGAAGCCGTGCTCGCTCTCGTGGGCCCGATGGATCGCCTCGTCCACGTCCTTGCAGCGGACGAACGGCACGAACGGCATCATCTGCTCGGTCGGCACGAACGGGTTGTCGACGTCCGTCTCGCCAAAGACGAGGTCGAGCCCGTCGCGGGCGGCCGCTCCCGCCGCCTTCGCCAAGACCGCCGCATCCTGGCCGACGAGTTCCTTGCAGGGGGCGGGGTGCCGGTGAGTCCCCTCCCCGACCATCACGATCGCCCGCTTCGTGAGCGCGTCGACCTGCCTCGCGTCGAGCCGCATCGCGCCCGCCCGCTCCATCGCGGCCATGAGCCGGTCAAAGACGGTTCCGACGACGAACACCTGCTTCTCGCCGATGCAGAGAAGGTTGTTGTCGTAGCTCGCCCCCTGGATGATCGAACGCGCGGCGTTGTCGAGATCGGCCGTGTCGTCCACCACGACGGGCGGGTTGCCGGGGCCGGCCACGATCGCCCGCTTGCTCGACTGCATCGCCGCCTTCGCCACGGCCGGGCCGCCGGTCACGCAGATGAGCTTCACGCCGCGGTGGGCGAAGAGCTCTCCCGCGGTCTCGAGCGTTGGCTCGGCCACGAGGCAGACGAGATTGTCGACGCCGATGTCCCGCTGAATCGCCGCGTTGAACCGTCGGACGCCCTCGGCGGCGATCTGCTTGCCGCTCGGGTGGGGGTTCACCACGACCGTGTTGCCCGCGGCGATCATGTTGATCGCGTTGCAGGCGATCGTGGGGAGCGAATGGGTCACGGGCGTGATCGCACCGATGACGCCGAACGGCGCGTGCTCGATGACGGCCAGGCCATGGTCGCCGCTGAAGACCTCGCTCTGCATGAACTCCACGCCCGGCACCTTCGTACCGAGCACCTTCAGCTTCTCGATCTTGTGGTCGAGCCGGCCGACCTTCGTCTCTGCGAACTCCATCCGGCCGAGTTCCTCGGCGTCGTCGATCGAGATGCGGCGGATGTGTTCGATCGCCTTCCTGCGGCCCTCGACGCCGAGCCGCTCGAGCTGATGGAAGGCCTCGGTGGCGGCGCGGACGGCCTCGTCGACGCTTCCGAAAATTCCATTGGCGCCGGCGCTGGAGCGGCCGTTCACCGGGCCGGATATGGCGGGCGGCATGGCAGCCGCGGATCCGGCGAGGCTCAGCTCCTGGATCACTTGGCGGACGATCTGGGCGATGTCGGGAGTGGTGGGGGCGGTGGGCATGGTGGTGATGGAGAAGGGGGTGGTTCCGGTGTCGTTCAGGTG
This sequence comes from Pirellulales bacterium, assembly GCA_044337015.1. Lineage (GTDB taxonomy): Bacteria > Planctomycetota > Planctomycetia > Pirellulales > UBA1268 > UBA4655. The sequence goes on along the minus strand of JBIIOJ010000247.1, from coordinate 1,500 downwards.
CGGTGGAAGACTTCTTGGCCGTCGACGCGGACGGTGTCGACCAATCCGATGACGACGGCGTCGATCGGGAGCGATTTGGTCTCGGGCGTGAGCCGGGCGCTCGAGCCCTGCGTGACGAGGACGAACTGCCCCTCGCCCGCGCCGAGGGTGTCGACGGCGATGAAGGTGCGGCCCGTCGAGACGAGCTTCGACCGCGTCTTTTCGTCGAGCCGGTAGGGCTCCACGACGAGCAGCTTGTGGCCGGTCATGGCCTCCGTCTTCTGTGTGGCCACGACCGAACCGGTCACGAGTGCGACGAACATCGATTCACCTCTCCTCTCATGCGTTCTTGGAAGCCAGCAGGTCGCGGGTCTGCCTCGCGACGACGAGCTCCTCGTTCGTTGGAATCACCCAGACGGCGACCCGCGAATCCTGCGAGTGGATCGGCCGTTCTTTGGATCCGGTCTTGGCGACGTTCGCCGCCGGGTCGATCGAGATCCCCAGGTCCTCGAGTCCCTCGAGCACGGCGGCCCGGGTTAGCGGCGAGTTTTCACCGATGCCACCCGCGAAGCCCACGCAATCGAGCCCGCCGAGCTCGACGATTCCCCCGCCGAGCCAGTGACGGATCGATGCCACGAAGACGTCGATCGCCGTCCTCGCCCAGCCGTTGCCGGACGCTGCCGCCTCCTCGAGATCCCGCATGTCGCCGGAGGTGCCCGACATGCCGGCGAGCCCGGCCTTGCCGGATAGCTCCACGAGAAGGTCCTCGAAGCCGCGGCCCGTGGCCTTCGCCACGTGGAGCACCGCGAAGGGATCGAGGTCGCCAGCCCGGTTGTTCTGGGGCAAACCCGACTGCGGGCTCATCCCCATCGACGTGCCGACGCTCCGTCCGTCCCTGATCCAGCAGACGCTGCTCGACCCGCCGAGGTGCAAGGAGATCGCCCGGAGGGGTCTCGCTGGCCTCGGCGGCACCAAAGCCGAGAGCCGCTCCGCCACGAAGCGATGGCTCGCTCCGTGGAAGCCCCACCGGCGAACCCGGTGCTTCTCCGCCCATTCCGTCGGCACCGCGTAGAGCGCGTTGCGGTCGGGAATGGTCGCGTGAAACCCTGTCTCGAATGCCGCGACGAGCGGCACCCGTGGCAGCTTCTCACCCATGAGCCGCATCGCCCGCACATAGGGCGGGTTGTGGGCCGGGGCGACGCTCGACATCTCCGCCATCGCCGCAAGCACGTCGGGCGTGACGCGGACGACGCCGCCCGCCCGCCCGCCGTGCACCGCCTTGAAGCCCACCGCCGCCACCTCGTCGATGCTCGCAAGCGGCCCGCCCTCGCCCGTGAGCTGATCGACCGCCGCCCGCAGGGCGACGGCATGATCGGGCACGGGGCTCGTCGCCTCGAGCGTCCGCCCGCCGAGGGTCGCACCCCCAAAGGTCGCACCCCCAAAGGTCGCACCCCCAAAGGTCGCACCCCCAAAGGTCGCATAGACGCGGCTTTCGGCCGCGCCGATGCGTTCGACGCCCCC
>JBIIOJ010000246.1:0-5112 GCA_044337015.1 Pirellulales bacterium | reverse complement strand
GCCGCCTCGAGCCGGCGGGCCCGCCACCCTCGGTCGCCCTCGCCGCACAGCCCAGCGGATCGATTCCCGCCCTGGCGATTGGCCGCCTCGGCACGGGTGTGGTCGCCGATCCACGGGTCGCGAACGTGGGGGCTGCGGTGGCGGCGATCGCGTTCCGGCAGGCGCGGTCGAGCATCCGGATCAGCCAGATGGATTTCGGCTTCCACTGGGACGGCGTCAATTTCTGGTCGGCCGACATTGTGGCTGCGATCGCCGATGCGCTCACGGAACCCACCCGTGCGGTGGACGTGAGGGTGGTGCTGAGCGAGCCGGGGGCAAAGACAGCCGCGGGCGGGCCGTACTCCTTCGGCACGACGGTCGCCGACATCGTCACCGAGATGCGACGGGCGATCGGCGGCCGGGCAATGACCGGTCGAATGCAGATCGCCCCGTTACGCTTCTCGGCGACCGGCGACCGCTGGGCATACGACGGGCTGGAGCTGAAGATCATCAACCACGCGAAGTTCTGGATGGTGGACGAGTGCGGATTTCACGTCGGCTCCGACAACCTGTATCCGCATAACCTCCAGGAGTTGGGCTACTTCATCGAATCGGCGGATGTCGCCCGAGAAGCCCTCGCGGCGTACTGGGAGCCTCTGTGGCGGTTCTCGAGCCGCGTGGCGATCGACGTCGACGGCCGATCTCATCGGCCTTGATCGCCGCTGGTTAGCATCACGCTGGTCAGCATCGCTCATGATTCGCGAGCGCTGACGAGCGAGACGAGGGAGCCAACGTTGCTCGGGCTGGACCATGGCCTCTCGTGCGCACGGCCGTGAACGAAGCGTCTCGTGCTACTTACTTCTTGGCAGCAGGCTTCGGCTTTTCCTGCTTCGGCTTCATGCTTTTCTTGTCGTTCTTCCGCGAGTTGTTTCCCTTGCCCATTTCCGGGTCTCCTGTGGTTGGCCGGCTCCGTGTGAACCCCGCCACACGTACAATCGGCAGTTTTCTCAGAGGTGTTGAGTTTGGCCGGTGGATCGGCTGAAACTGACACGGCGAGAAAGGAAACATGGGAAGCATGAAAAGGCCTGCGGCCGCCACGAGCATGGACAACCCGAAGGTCCGCGTGCGGCGGACGAGGAAGTGTGGAAATGGCGTGTTTGCGATCGCCGACATCCGCAAGGGCGAGGTGATCGCCGCGTTCGACGGAGCGGTCTACGACGACTCATTTGACGCGTGGACCGACGACCTGCTCCAGCACGCGATCCAGTGCGGTCCGACGCAGTGGAGGGATTCGGTCGGCATCGCCCGCTCGATCAATCACTCCTGCGATCCCAACTGCGGCATCAAGAGAATGTTCCGGGTGGTGGCGATGCGCGACATCGCGAAGGGGGAGGAGGTCACGTGGGACTACGAGATGACGGAGCGTAGCTCGTGGTGGCGCATGAAGTGCCGGTGCGGTGCGGCCGGATGCCGGAAGGTCATCGGCAGCTACTCCCGCATGCCCGCGCGCGTGCGACGGAAGTACGCGGGCTACATCTCCGCCTGGCTGCTCCGCGGGCCACGGAAGTGACGTGCGCCCGGCCCTGTAGCAGCAGATTGGTAATCTGCTGTTCGGATACGGTGGTGCAGACTGGCAGTTTGCACCCACAGGGGGACGGGCAGATTGACAATCTGCCCTACTTTCGGCGGCGGGCGGCGTAGGCCGCGGCGGCGATGCCGCGGGCCCCTATTTGCCGCCGATCACGGCCGGGGAGCTGACCTGCAGGCCGGCAGGCGTGGTGGCGGTGAAGAAGTACGCCCGGGAGTTCTCCGGCGGCTTCGGTGCGGAGAGCGTGCCGTCGGCGGCCACCTCGGCGGGCACGGTCTGCCAGGCGAGCTTGTTGATCGGTCCGGGTTCGGCCGTGAAGACGAGCGAGGCCGACTCGACCGGTCCACCGGATGCGACGCGGCACCGCGCGACCTTGTCCTCGATGAGGGGCATGCGGAGCTCGGGCAGCGGCGGCGTTCCTCGCACCTTGGCGTCGATGAAGGCGGCGATCTCCGGCGGTGCCCAGCCCTCGGCGTGGCCGTGGGGCATGTTCACCTCGATCCGGACGTTCTTCGACGCGTGCCGCACGTCGGCATGGCTCTTCATGTAGCTGTCGAGCGGGTAGGCGAAGTCGTTGGTGCCGTTGATGAAGAAGATCGGCACGCGGCAGGCCGGTAGGTATTTTCCCGGATCGTAGAGCTGCTCCCACCGCGCCGCTCCCTCCGGGCCGATCCGCTCGAAGTCGCCGAGCCAGCAGCTGTTCTCGCGGAGGTGGCCGCAGCCGTAGACGGGCACCGCCGCGCGGAACCGGTCGTCGATGGAGGCGACGATGCAGGTGGTGTAGCCGCCCCAGCTGATGCCCGTGATCGCCGTGCGGTCGGGATCGACTCCCGGGAGGCTCCGCAGGAGTGAATGGGCCCGGATGACGTTGGCGACGGCGTGGTAGGGCCAGTCGTCGTCGGTTTCCGGCGTGGCGATCGTGTCGAACTTGTCCTTGTGATCCTGTCCGGGGCCGCCGTCGGGCAGGCGGACGGTGGCGTTCTTCTTTTCGGCAGTGGGGTCGGGGCGGCTGCCGGCCAGATCCATGGCGATCGCGGCGTAGCCCCGTTCGGCCCAGAGCGTCACCCATTCCGCGAAGGCCGTGCCTCCCCCGCCGTGAACGAGCACGATGCCGGGCCAGGGGCCTGCCTGTTGCGGCTTCGCGCCGACGCTCGCCGGCGTGGCGTAGTAGGCGAACACCTTCGTGGCCCGCTCCTGAAAGGGCTCGCCCGTGTAGACGAGCGACCGCACCGGAGCATCGTCGTCGTCGAGCCACTCGACGGCCGGCGGCTTGCTCAGGGAGGAGATATCCCAGGGATGCGATGCCGGCGGTTCCGCCGCGGCCACGGACCACGACAGCACGAGCACGCCCACGAGCCCGACGACCGACACGATCGACTCCATCACGGTCCAGCTCTTGAGCGTGTCGGCGAGGCTGACGTTGAAGTATTCCTTGAACAGCCAGAAGGCGGCGTCGTTGACGTGGGAGCAGAAGAGGCTGCCCGCGCCGATCGCCAGCACCATGAGGTTGGGGTCGGCGCCGCCGTCGGCCACGACGTCGGCGAGGATGCCCGCGGCCGTCAGGCCCGCCACCGTGGCCGAGCCCACGCAGACGCGGATCACCGCCGTCACGAGCCACGCGACGACGAGCGGGTCGAGCGGAAGACCCTGGAGCAGCGACGCGATCTCGGCGTTGACGCCGCTTTTCAGCAGCACCTCCTTGAACGCCCCCGACCCGCCGATGACGAGGAGCATCGAGGCGACGTCGTTGATCGCCCCGCCGAAGGTCTGCATCACGCCGGCGAGGGAACGGCCCCGGGCGAGGCCGAGCGTGACCGTCGCCACGGCCAGCGCCACGATCATCACCACGTCGGGATCGGACACGAACCCCACGGCCGCCGCGATCGGTGAACCCGCGGGCACGAGCCAATGGACGGCCGTGGTGGCGACCAGCAGCACGGCCGGCAGCAGGGCGGTGAGAATGCTCGTCGCAACGCCCGGCAGTTCGTGTTCGGCGAGCGGCTTGGCCTCCAGGCCTGCCAGCGGACGGGCCGGAATCCGCGACAACGTCTTGCCGAAGATCGGTCCCGCGAGGACCAGCGCCGGCACGGCGATGACGACGCCGTAGAGAAGCGTGAGCCCCATGTCGGCCTTGAACGCCGCGACGAGGGCGGTCGGCGCCGGGTGTGGCGGAAGCAGCCCGTGGGCCACGCTCATCGACGCCAGCGCCGGCAGCGCCACGACCAACAGCGGCAGCCGGTAGCGACCGATGACGGCGAAGATGATCGGCACGAGTAGCACGAAGCCCACGCCGTAGAAGAGCGGTATGCCGACGATGAACCCCGTGAGGGCCATCGCCCAGGCCATCCGCCTCTCGCCGAAGGCGGCGACGAGCGTGTCGGCGATCCGCTGGGCCGCGCCGCTCTCCACGACGAGCTTGCCGAGCATCGCCCCCGTCACGATCACGACCAGCAGCGACCCGAGCATGTCGCCCATGCCCTTGCGGATCGCCGCCGGCACGGCCGACAGCGGCATGCCGAGGGCCACCGCGGCCCCGGCCGACACGAGGATGAAGGCCAGGAACGGATGCATCTTCGCCCAGGCCACCAGCACCACGAGGGCGGCGATCGCGACGGCGATGACGAAAAGCGGCAGCATCGGTCAGACGGTTTCGAGGACGGCGGCGAGCCGCCGCGTGCGGTCGGCAAGATCGGTGAACTTCCCGGATTTCAGGGTCTCGGCGTCGACGAGCTGCGAGCCGATGCCCACGCACACGACGCCGGCGGCGAACCACGCCTTGAGGTTGGCCTCCTCGAGCGTCACGCCCCCGGACGGCATGAGCTGGAGCCAGCCGCAGGGGCCCCGCACGCCCTTGATGAAGGCCGGTCCGCCGAGCGCGTCGGCCGGAAACACCTTGATCACGGCGGCGCCGAGCCGATGGGCGTGGACCATCTCCGTGACGGTGCCGGTGCCAGGGCACCAGGGCAGGCCGTGCTCGCCGCAGTAGCGGCCGACCTCCTCGTCGAGGTTGGGTGCGACGATGAACCTCGCCCCCGCCGCGTGGAAGGCCTCCGCCTGGGATCGCTCGATGATCGTGCCGGCGCCGAGCACCATCTCAGGGAACCGTACGGCCGCCTCGGCAACGAGCGAGCGGAACACGTCGAGCGCACCGGCGGAGCGGTTCGTGAACTCGACCACCCGCATGCCGCCGGCATGGAGCGCCTCGAGCACCTTCAATCCCGTGGCGGCGTCGCCGCAGTTGAAGAGCGGCAGGGCCTTCTGCCGGGTGAGCAGGTCCGTGAGCGTCGCGTCGTGCGGCATGCGTGCCCCTCTACGCGAGTTCGAACAGGGCTTCGATCTCGACCGGAATGTCATCGGGCAGCGAACCCATGCCGACGGCGCTCCGCACGCCGATGCCGTTCTCCGGGCCCCAGATCGAGGCAAAAAGCTCACTCGCGCCGTTGATCACGTAGGGATGCCGCTCGAACTCGGCCGTGCAGTTGACCATGCCGAGCACCTTGATCACCCGCTTCACCTTGTCGAGGCTGCCGAGCGTGGCCAGGAGC
>JBIIOJ010000038.1:0-16651 GCA_044337015.1 Pirellulales bacterium | reverse complement strand
ACAAGGATTCTCCAACGGCCTTTTCCCCTCACCGGGGTGCGGGCCCGCGGGACTCCCTCGGCACCGCCGCCGGGCATGGCGATGGTGGCCTCGCCGGTCGCAAGGTCGATCCGGGCCTCGCGACGGACGCCGGCCTCGACGAGGTCGACCACGAGTTCCCCGGTCACCGAGCGGCTCTCGAAATCGAATTCGATCGCGAGGTCTCCCACCCAGTGCGGCTTCGTCGGCTCGGGGTTGTAGGGCTGGAAATCGTCGATGAGCGACGGCTCGACGACCGCGTCGGCCCGCTGGCCTCGCGAGAGCTTCTCCCAGGCGGCGGGATCCGGAAAGAAGTGGCGGTAGCGGAGCATCGCCATCGTGTCGCCTTCCATGGCCGTTTCGAACGAGCGACCATCGTCGGACGTTTTCCAGGAGCCGCCTTGCTGTGGCAGCCAGTCGGAGAAGCAGGCTGGCCAGCCTGCTTCGCGCAATCGCTTCGACTCGTAACGGCTGTCATAGACGCACTGCAGCATCGCCTGCAGCTTCTCCGGAGGCTTCCTCGCGATCCGCGACGGCGAACCTTCGCGGCCGATCCAGATGTCGCCGTTGCGGATGAAGACCGTCTCGCCGGGAAGGCCGACGAGCCGCTTGATGTAGTTCGTCTTGGCGTCCTCCGGGTACTTGAAGACGACGACGTCCCACCGCTTGGGATCACCGAAGTCGTAGGCGAACTTGCTCACGAGGATGCGGTCGCCGTTGAACGACGGATACCGCGGGTCGTACGCGGGCGGCTCGCGGCCCGGCAGCAGGAGCTGCGTGACCCACCCGCAGTTGGGGCAACGGGCCTGCCGAACCTTCTTGCCGTGCTCCTCGGAGCTCGCCGAGAGCTGGTGAGGCCGGCCGCACGACTCGCAGGCGAGGTCCTTGTGGCGGCCCATGAGCGTCGGGGCCATCGATCCGGTCGGGATCACGAAGGCCTCCGCCTCGAACGCCCGAAACAGCAGCGCGAGAGTGAAGGCGACGACGATCGATTCGACCGTCTCCCGTCCGTGGCCGAGCGGGCTTCTCACGACGTCGCCCGCCCCGGGTTCGTCGCGAGGATCCCCCTTCGCCATCACTGGCCGCGCCGCCGGACCCGTCGCCTTCTTGCCGCCCATCGAGTGTCTCTCCGTTGCGAAGCTCACCGAAAGGATTGATTGGAACAAATGCCCCTCACGGCCGCCACTTCCGCTCACCCCCGGCCCCGAGGCCGTCCCCGAGAAACCCGAGCGACAGGAGCGTCACCGCGAGCGCCATCGCCGGAAACAGGAAAAGCCACCAGGCCGGATCGAAGGGCACGAGTGCGCGGAAACCGGCGTTCGCCAGGAGCCCCCACGACACGTCGGGCGGCTGCACACCGAGGCCCAGGAACGACAGGAAGCTCTCGAAGAGCATCACCCGCGGCACGACCAGCGACAGTTTCACGACGATGACTGCCGCGAGGTTCGGCAGCAGATGTCGGGCGATGATCCGGGCGGGCCCCGCACCGATCGCACGGGCCGCCTCGATCATCGTGGCCCCTCGAAGCTCGAGCACCTTCGCCCGCACGATCCTCGCCATCGACAGCCAGCTCACGGCGGCCACCACCGCGTAGAAGATCGCCAGCCTGCCGATGCCAAGCGAGTCGAGGGCCAGCCGCACCGAGTCCTCGCCGAGCACGGTCACGAGGAAGACGACGAGAAACAAAAGCGGGATCGAGTCGAGCACGTCCACCACCCGCATCATGACGTCGTCGATCCAGCCTCCCGCCCAGCCCGCGGTCGCCCCCCAAGCGACGCCGATGAGGAGCGACACGACCCCGGCGATCGCCGCCGCCGAGAGCGACACCCTCGCCCCCCAACAGACCCGTGAGCAGAGGTCGCGGCCCAGTTCGTCGCGGCCGAAGAGCCCACCCGCCTCGAGCCGCCCGAAGACCGCGACCCGCGAGCGAATCAGCCCGCGGGAGAGCGGCCCCACGTCCCCGAAGCCCCGGCGGATCCAGTCGTCCGGCGAGGCATCGCCGTTGCGGCCGACGTCGAGCGACCGCGAGAGGAGCGGACCCGTCAGTGGCGGCTCGAGCGCCCTCGCGGTGTCGACCGCCCGCGGTGACGGCAGGGGCAGGAGCGGCACGAGCCCCGCGACCGCCGCCACGAAGCCGAGCACGCCCGCGGCCAGCCATGCGGTCGATCCCGAGTGAACACAGGCTCCAGACCGCACGAAACGCCTCCTCGACGGCCTGTTCGTCACTCTGGCACTTTCCCACTTTGGTGCATGAAGAACTCGCGGCTCCAGAGATCGATCGATGGCTGTTCGTGTGACTTGACGAAGGGACGAATATCTTCCTTCGCTGCGTCCCAATCGATCGAATCGATCTTCCGCACGAGCTGCTCGAGACACCATGTCCTGTCAACCGTGACGCCCTGCCCCTTCCACGGCCCGTTCTGGTCGATCGCCGCCTCGAGAAGCTTGAAATTGACGGATGTTTTGCGGGCCGTGTACCAGACGAAGTCGTACCAGTCCCTTCCCTTGAGATACCCCCGGCACAGGATCGCGTGCAGCTTTCCGGCAAAGAGGCTTCGCGGATCAAAGGCCGCAATCGCCTGCGGAAAGGGGAAGTCGAGGTAGCGTGATTCGACGTCAGCCCCGACGGGAGGATTGATGTCCACCTCGACCTTGATGCGGATCGCCCTCATGGGTCCGGTCCTCGGCCGATAGTTCAGTTGGAGCAGGTCGCCGATCGAATCGTCTTTCAGGAACGCCTTCTGGACCGGTTGTTCGGCTTTCGAGCGATCGATGAATTCGATGTCGTACCCATACGCGGCCATCTCGCGACGAATGTCGGGAACGTATGGCTCCAGCCGGAATGATCGGTCCGGCGTCATGAGTGCGAAATCCAAATCCTCGGAAAATCGATTCAATCCGTGAAGGATGCGGAGGCAGGTTCCCCCCTGAAACGCAGCCTTCCTGAAGAAGTCGGTCCGCGCCAAAGCCGCCAGGACAATCTCCTGCGTGATCTCGCGAATGGCGCGGTCTTCCTCGAGCGTTGAATTGCACCGGTACGATTCCAGCCGTCCTTGAATCACGCCGACCGACATCTTCGCTTCCTCCCGCGCAGTCCCTCGAGAAACCTGACGACACGTCGCGACCGGTAATTTCGTGTCAAACCCTCGATCGCCTCATCGTCGATTGATTCCAGCTGATCACGATCGACGCGGAGGCTGCCGATCACGGGTTCGGGCGTGTCCCAATCGCACCGATGCACGTACACGTAATCGGCCAACGCCTTCAATGGCGACGCCACGAAAAACGCTTCGGTCGGTCGGCGAACGATGCGATGAACCTCATCAAAGAGCCTCACCTGTGGAACACGAACGAAACCAAAGCGTCCGATGGGCGTCTGAATCGTTCGCGACCGCTCCATGCCCACGCTCGTGACGGTTTCGACCGCCTCGGGAATCCAGCCGTGAAATGCGAGCGCCGACTCGAGGCTGACGTAACTCGGCCCGAGCAAATACTGGGCTACGACGAACGAATCGATCGGCTCCGCGCGGTACCGTGCCGACAAGCAGTAGAGCCCACGGTGGATGCGAACCACCTCCTCCGCGGCGATCGCCCGCTTGAGAAGTGCAAACTGCACGTCCGCAGATCCACGAATCCAGTTCGCCAGTTCCGTCCGGGTGAATAGTCCCCGTTGACCACGAACGATTGCTACCTCCGTAAGACGCTGCATATTTGCATGCTACAGTCACATTTTGACAGTTTCAAACATATTTGTGGCATCTGGGCTGCTCACCGCTCCAAATCGACCCGCGGATCGAGGGCGGCCTGGACGAGGTCCACGGCGATGCCCGCCAGGCCGAGCAGGAGCGTGTAGAGCAGCACGAGCCCCATCGCGAGCGTGTAGTCGCGGGTGGTCGCCGCCTCGACGAAGTGGTAGCCGATCCCCGGGATCGCGAAGACCTTTTCCACGACCACGCTGCCAGTGAGGATCCCGGCGACCGCCGGCCCGAGGAAGGCCACGAGCGGCCCGACCGACCCCCGCAGGGCGTGGCCGGCCACGATCCGCCATCGACCCGCCCCCTTCGCCCGCGCGGTGCGTACCCAGTCGCTCTGGAGCGATTCCACGAGGCCGCTCCGCACGAGCCTCGCGATCTCCGCGGCGTAGACGCAGCCAAGGCAGGCAGCTGGCAGGATCACCTGCGGGAGCGTGCCCCAGCCGGCCGCTGGCAACAGCCGCAGCCGGTAGACAAGAAAGAGCACCGCGAGCCCCGCCAGCGCGAAGCTCGGCAAGGAGATGCCGATCATCGAGAGCGTGCGGACGAGCCCGTCGACAAGGCCGCCCGGCCGCGCCGCCGAGACGATTCCCGCACCGCCGCCGATGAAGATCGCGAAGGCAAGCGAGATCAAGCCGAGAGTGGCCGTGGCCCGCCAGCCCTCGGCGATCACCTCCGAAACCGAGTAGTCGGCGAGCCGGAAGCTCATCCCGAGATCACCCCGGAGGAGCCGTCCGAGCTCGCCGAAGTACTGCTCGATGAGCGGACGGTCGAGCCGGTAACGCCGCTCGATCGCCTCCCGGATCTCCGGGGGCGGGCGGCGTTCCGACGAGAACGGCCCGCCGGGCACGCTCCGCATGAGCACGAACGTGATCGTGAAGACGATCCAGAGCGTCACCACGAGCAGAAGCAGCCTGCGGGCGAGGAATCTGAGCATCTCACCGCCTCCGCTGGGCGTGGCCGCGCCGGGACCTCGCCGCGTCGCGGGCCGGCCGGTCGACGTCGAGCGATTCGATCGGATGCCAGTCGAGCGGGTTGCCGACGAAGCCCTTCACCCACGGGGCGACGAGGTTGCGGCTCGAGCGGACGTAGAGCGGGATCACCGGCAACTCCCGCAGGAGAAGCGACTCCGCCTCGTGAAAAATCTCGTTGCGTGCGTCGCGATCGGTCGCCTTCGCGGCCCGGGCGATCAGGTCGTCGTAGCGGCTCGAGGAGAAGCCCGTCTGGTTGTTGGCATTCGTGCTCGTGAAGAGGTCGAGGAACGTGTTGGGGTCGACATAGTCGGCGCCCCAGCCCGCGCGGCCGACCCAGTAGTCGAGCCTACCTTGCGCGTCGAGGAACGACCCCCACTCCATCGCCTCGAGCCCGACGTCGATCCCGAGCCGCTCCTTCCACTGTGACTGCACGAGCTCGGCCACCATCTGGTGCCCCTCATCGGCGTTGAAGCTGATCGTGATCTTTGGGAAGCCGCGGCCGCCCACGAAACCCGCCTCGGTCATGAGCCGCCTCGCCTCGGGCACGTTCTCCCCCTCGCACTCTACCGGCTCGTACCCGGTCGCCGTCTCGATCCCCGGAGGCACGAAGCTCCTCGATGGCCTCTCGCCGGGACCGAACACGGCGGCCACGATCCGCTCGCGGTCGATCGAGAGCGCCAGCGCCCTCCGCACGCGGGCGTCGTCGAGCGGCGGCCGGGTGGTGTTGAGCCGGTAGAAGCCGATCGTGAGCTCGGGCGAGCGGCGAAGGTCCGGCGCCGCGCGGGCCGCGAGCTCCCTCACCGCGAACGGGGGAAGCGCGGTGCTCCAGTCCACCTGCGCGGTCTCGTAGAGCGCGAGCGCCGTCGTCGCCGAATCGACGGCGAGCGCGTCGACCACGCCGAGCCGCACCGAGTCGGCCGCGTGATACCGCTCGTTCTTCACGAGCCGCACGCGATCGCGGAGCCTGCGAAAGCCGAGCGTGTAGGGGCCGCTCGCGACGATCGTGCCGGGCTTCGTCCAGCCCGGTGAGCCGTGCCTCGCGATCGCTTGGAGCGGCACCGGCGCGAGCGGATAGAAGCCGCAGACGTGGAGGAAGTAGGGCGTGGGCGCCAAAAGCTCGACCACGAGCGTGCGGGCATCCACCGCCCGCACGCCGACAGTGGCCCCGAAGTCGGAGGCCTTGCCGGTCGCGAACGCCTCCGCACCCTTCACGGCAAATAGCTGCGAGGAGTACTCGGCTCCAGTTGCAGGGTCGAGAAGCCGCCGCCACGACTGCTCGACCGTCTCGGCCGTGATCGGAACGCCGTCGCTCCAGGCGGCATCGCGAAGGTGGAACGTGTAGCGAGTGCCGTCGTCGCTCACCTCCCACCGCTCGGCGAGCCCCGGCACGACCTCGAGCGTCGCCGGATCCCAACGGACGAGCCGCTCGAAGATGGCGGAGACGAGCCGCCCCTCGGGCTGGCCCGTGACGAGATGCGGATCGAGGCTCTTAGGCTCGGAGCCGTTGATGAACGTGAAGTCGGCCGGCGGTTCGCCTGAAAACGGCAGCGATGCCACCGCGACCGCGCCGAGTCCCGCGAGGAACACCACCGGCAGCAGATTCCGCAGGCTCATGCTCATGGCCCACATTCTCGCGGACCACGACCTACGAATGAAAGCCGGCCCGAGGCGCAAGTTTCCCCACAGGCATTGTGTGCAAATTCCTTGAAGCCCGAGGCGCAAGCCGAGCGGGGCGTTGACGCGGCCCCTTGCGTCAATGCCCGGCCATGAGCCCGCCCAAATGACACCCCATCGGCTTGCGGGAGGGAAACCGCTCCGGCGCCTCCGGCGATCGCTACTCCCCGCCTGAGCGGCATGGCTCGCTTCCTGTAAGCCGCGTATCGCCTGCGGCTTCTCCGCGCTTCACCAACCAGCTCCTCAGCATCAATGTGCCTGCGTGCCCCATTGAACACCACGTTTGACCGGTTCGGGGCTGCCCGTGTGCCCGAGACGGCGTATGCAGACAAGCGAAGCAAGGATTGCGCAGCGAAGTCTGCATCCGAGCGAGCGAAGGGCAGGATGCCCGTAGCGAGCGTCCGGCGAGGGCATACGGGCAGCCCCGAACCCATCACGTTTGACGAACCAAAAAACGCGCCGCGAAAGGACGGACCCGTTCACGACGGCGGACTTCAGCGGGCGAGGCACTCCCGCACGACCTGCTCGACGTCGGCGTAGTTGAACGGCCGGCCGAGCGACTTGGCCGCGACGTCGTCGTCGAACTTCTTCGCGAGCTTGCCGTCGCGATCCCAGATGAAGATCGCGGGCACGCTCACGATGCCGAGCTTCTTGCACATCGCGTCGGAGTCTTCCTTCGCCAGCAGGTTCCGAAACGTCGCCTTCTGGCTCTCGAGAAAATCCTTCACGGGCGGCAGCACCTCCTCCGGCTTTCCGATCCCCTCGTAGTCGAGCGAGAGCGAGAGGCAGGTCAGCTTCCCGGCGTACTTCTCGTGGAGGGCGACGAGCCCGGGGAATTCCTTGACGCACGGCGGGCAGGAGGTGCTCCAGCAGTCGAGCACCACGACCGTGCCCTTGGCGGCCGAGATTGCGGAGGTGAGTCCGTCGTGATCGACGAGTTCGACCGTGACCTCGGCCGCGGCGGCGATGGCGGACAACGCGACCGCCGCACAGGCCGCCGCGGCGGCGATGGGGCGGATCGGCGGCGGAGCGGCTGCCAGGAAGGATCGCATGCTGTAGTCTCGGAGAATTGGAGTGACGCGGGTCTCTCCGAGTGTAACGCACTTCCGTTGTCTTCAGGCCGCGTCGTCGGGCGGCCTTTGCAGCCCATGGCCCGCTTTGAACACCTCCGCCACAAGCCGCCCGCCCGCCCGGCGCAGCACCGGCAACTCGTCGTGGCCTGCGCTGCGATGCGGAGCCACGTGAACCTTTCCCACATCGTCCGCAGCTGCGGCTGTTTCGGCATCGGCCGCGTGATCGGCTGCGGGCACGCGAAGATCGACGAACGGATAGCGCGGGACGGGGCCGAATCGGTCGTGCTCGAAGTCCATCGCACGTTGCCGCCGGTGCTCGACCGGCTGAAGTCGGAGGGCTACGAGATCGTGGGGCTCGAGCAGGCGACCGGCTCGGAGAGCCTCTTCACGTTCGACTTCTCGCCGCGGACGGTTCTCGTGATCGGCAACGAGCGGACCGGCCTCGAGCGGCCGGAACTCGACCGGCTCGACCGAGTGGCCGAGATTCCCATGGCGGGCATGCCCCACAGCCTCAACGCTGCGACGAGCGCCGCAATCGCCATCTACGAGTACTGCCGGCAGTTTCCTGACGGATCACCGGCGGCCACCTGATCCGGAAAACCTCATGACGCTCGTGATCGGCACAGACGAGGCTGGCTACGGTCCGAACCTCGGGCCGCTGGTCGTGGCGGCGACGGCCTGGCAGGTGGACGCGCCGCCCGACGAGGCCGAACCGCTCCTTGCGGCGGCCGTGTCGCGGGCCGAGGCGGCCTCGGGCCTCGGCAGGGATGGCCCGCTCTGGGGCGACTCCAAGGCGATGTACCGCCCCGGCGACGGCATGGAGCGGCTCGAGCGCGGGGCGCTCGTCGCGGCGATGATCGTCGCCGGAAGGCCGACCTCCACGTGGGACGAGTACGCGCGTTTGCTCGGGAAGGCGGCGGCCGAGGAGACGGAGGGCGAATCGCCGGAGTGGGCGTCGCTCCGAGGCATGCCTGTGCCCGCGATCGTGCCCGAGTCGTGCCTCGCCGGGATCGCCAACCGCGTTGCAACCGAGATGCTGTCATCGGGCGTGAGGCTCGTCGCGATCCGCTGCCGCTGCGTCTATCCGGGCGGCTTCAACGGGCGGCTCGCCCGCGGGCTCAACAAGTCCGACATCCTTTCCGAGACGACGCTCGCGCTCGCCTCGTCGCTCGCGAAGACGACGGAGCAGCCCGCGATCATCTGGTGCGACCGGCACGGCGGCCGGAAGAAGTATGCCGGCATCGTCACGGAGGCCTTCGACGGGGCGGTCGTGCAGCCCCTCGAGGAGACAGCGGCCCGCTCGGTCTACCGGATCGCCCTTGGCGGAGTGGCCGCTGATGGACGGACGGCGAGGATCGAGTTCACGGTCGGCGGTGAATCGCGAACGCCGGTCGCGATCGCGAGCATGACGGCGAAGTACGTCCGGGAGCGGGCCATGGAGTGCTTCAACCGGTACTGGTCGACCCGCCAGCCAGGGCTGCGGCCCACGGCTGGCTACCCGCTCGACGCCAACCGCTGGCGATCGGACGCGGCGGCCACGATCGCCGCCGCCGGAATCGACGCGTCGATGCTCTGGCGGCGGGCGTGAGCCGCGGTCGCGGCAGCGCGATCGGCCGGGTAGCTGACGCGGATTTGCGGTTCCGACGGCGACGAATCACAATCGACGCCGAAGTGCCGGTCTACCGAACCCGTTCCCCTCGCGGCCGCCAGGCTCCCGAGCGATGCCACTCCTCACTACCCAACTCTACGTTGTCCGTCACGCGATCGCCGAAGACGTCGCCGACGACGGCACCGACTTCTCCCGCAGGCTCACGAAGAAGGGGCGAAAGCGGTTCGAGCGGCTCGTCGAAAAGCTCGTCGGCGACGGAATGGACATCGACCTGATCGCCACGAGCCCGCTCGTGCGAACCCGGGAAACCGCCGAAATCCTCGCGGATATCCTCGGCGGGAAAAAGCGGCCGCCGATCGAGGTGGTCCAGGCGCTGGCGCCCTCGTCGAACTGGGAGGTGCTCGTGGAATGGACGGTCCGCCAGGACGCGGCGAGCGTTGCCTGGGTCGGCCACGCCCCGTGCGTGGGAAGGCTCGTCGCGACGACCATCGGAGACGGCACGGCGTCGATCAGGATGCAGAAGGGGGCCATCGCATCGATCCGGCTCGACGACGGACCGGGGCAGCCGGGCGACCTCGAATGGCTCGCGACGCCCGATATTTTCGGGTTTTAGGGGCTGCCATTCCCAGGGTTTCGATTTCTCTCGACCGGGGCGATCGCCTACACTGTTGCAGCGTTTCCGCGGAGCCTTTCCACGTGGCCAGCCCCACCGCGGTCGAACGGAATGTACCCATGCGATCCCACCGGCCCCATCGTCTTCCGACGTCTTCAGCGTCGTACGCGACAGTGATCCTCTCGTGCGGCGTTCTGGCCGCTTTCAGCGGCTGTGCCCCGACTGCCCCGACGGGCCAGGGGCCGGGCGACGTCGTCGAGATCGAATCGATCGAAACGAAGCCGGCGTCCACGGGCGATGCGGCCAACGATGCGGCCGCGAAGATCATCGAGGATGACGCTGCGGACTCCAAGAAAGCGGCCGATTCGGCGAAGGAGGAGGCTGATCGGGCGATCGACGAGGCGGCGAGGGCGATCGGGGACGCCCGCTCGCAGATCGCGGCAGACTCGGCGAGGGTCGCCGACGGCGCGAAGCCTGCAAAAATGCCGCAGCAGGCGGACCGCGAGAAGGTGCTGCTCGGCGATCCTTCGCTCACGGCCGGTGTTCCCGGCAGCGGGCCGATCACGCTCGCGCAGATCGACGCCTGGCTTGCCAACCCGAAGAATTCACTCGAGCTCGAGCCCGTGCTGCCGCTCGGGCTCTCGCAGGGTGCCTCGCAGATCACGGGACTTGATAAAAATCCGCTCACGCGGGCGAAGATCGAGCTCGGACGGCAGCTCTACTTCGACCCGCGACTCTCGGCCGACTCGACCGTCAGCTGCGCGAGCTGCCACAACCCAGCCGAGGGCTATTCGGCCCACACGAAGACCGGCGTCGGCATCCGCGGACAGCTCGGCGGCCGCAACTCGCCCGTCTCCTACAACCGGATCCTCTCGGGGCCGCAGTTCTGGGATGGACGCGTCGACTCTCTCGAAGCGCAGGCCATCGGCCCGATCCAGAATCCCATCGAGATGGGATTCACGCACGAGGGCGTCGTGAAGCGGCTCGGCGAGCTGCCGGTCTACAAGAGGCAGTTCGAGTCGATCTTCGGCGAGCTTTCGATTCTCCGCGTCGGCGAGGCGATCGCGGCCTTCGAGCGGGTGCTCGTGACCGCGCCGGCCCCGTATGACCACGAAGAGCAGCTCCGCTCGTTCGCCGGGCTCGACGATGAGGACATCGCGGACGATCCCGCCCTCGCGAAGCGTTTCGCCGAGGCGAAGGCGGCCGTCGCGGCGAATCCGATGTCGGAATCGGCGAAGCGGGGCCGGGAGATCTTCTTCACCGAGAAGGGGAACTGCACCGCATGCCACGTGGGGGCGAATCTCGCCGACGAGAAGTACCACAACATCGGCATCGGCATGAACCGGGAGAACCCGGATCTCGGCCGGTTCGCCGTCACGAAGGAGAAGAATGACACGGGAGCCTTCAAGACCCCGACGATCCGCAACGTGGCGCTCTCGGCCCCTTACATGCACGACGGGTCGATCACGACGCTCGAGGAGGTCGTGGAGTGGTACGACAAGGGGGGCCACCCCAATCCGTACCTGAGCGACAAGATCAGGCCGCTGAAGCTCACGGCCGGGGAAAAGGCCGACCTCGTCGCCTTCATGCAAGCCTGCACCGGCCCGACGCCGACGGTCGAGACGAGCCGCCTGCCGGCGGACGACTGACGAACATGCCCAGACACGCCGACGAGTGGACACCCCTGAGCCGGGCGAAGCCGCCGTTCTACGTGGGCATCGACCTGGGCGGGACGAACATCAAGGCAGGGCTCGTCGACGACGAGGGCAACACGCTCGCCTACCACACGGAGCCGACCCACGCCTCCCGTGGGCCCGAGGACGGCGCCGCTCGCATGGGACGCACGGTCGGCATCGTCGCCTCACTCGCCGGCATCGCCGCCGCCGACGTCGCCGCCGTGGGGCTCGGAACGCCGGGGCCGCAGGACCTTCCGACCGGCACGATCCACCGCGCCGGCAACCTGCCCGGATGGGACAATTTTCCGATCCGTGACCGCGTCGCCTCCCACTGCGGGCATAAAGTCACCTATGCCAACGATGCCGGGGCAGCGGCGTACGGTGAGTTTTGGGTCGGCTCCGGCCGGGAGCTTTCGAGCATGCTTCTGTGGACGCTCGGCACCGGCGTCGGCGCTGGGATCATCATCAACGACGTCTCGCTCGACGGTGCGCACAGCCACGGTGCCGAGTGCGGCCACATCATCGTGGATACCTCGGCATCGGCCCGGAGATGCCCTTGCGGCCAGCCGGGCCACCTCGAGGCCTACGCGAGCGCGACGGGCCTCGTCGCACGGACCCGGGAGGCGGTCGCGCAAGGGGGCAACAGCTCCCTCGCCGATGCGGTGGCCGGCGGCGAGGAGATCACGCCCATTCTGGTTTCCCGCCACGCCGAGCAGGGGGACGCGCTCGCGATGGAACTCGTTCTCGAGACAGCCCGCTGGCTGGCCATCGGCACGGTCACCCTCATGCACACGATCGATCCGGAAGGCGTCGTCATCGGCGGTGCGATGACCTTCGGTGGCGAGGCATCGCCGGTCGGCAAGGCCTTCCTCGAGCAGGTGCGGCGGGATGTCCGGTCGCGGACGTTCCCATTGCTCGCGGAACGCACCTCTATCCGCTATGCGACGCTCGGAGGCGACGCCGGCTACATTGGCGCAGCCGGATTGGCGCGAGCCGCGAGGAGCCGCTGATGCCGTCCCCGCGGGCCGGCCACACGTGGCTGCTTCCGTGGCCGCACGTCCATGCCCGTGGTGCGGCCCGCCCGAAGCTGGTATTTTCGAAGGTTCATTCCCGGTTTCCAGCAGGAAAAACCATGCGCGGTGTGGATGTCGTTTTGGAGCGCTCGCGGTCGATCGGATCGCGTGGTCGGTCCGGCTCCACGCGCCATCAGCGGGATCTGGGCCGTCATCGGTTGAGCTGGTCCGTTTTCACATGTTGCGGTCTCGGCCTGACGGCAATCGCTGCCGACGTTCGGGCGGCTGAGAAGCCGCCGGCGGCCGATGTGTCCGCGATCCGTGCGTCTGCCGCGGCCTACCGCGGGGCACTCGAAAAAGGCGACGTCGACGCCGTGCGGAAAGCCTGGACGGCGGATGGGGACATCGTCGATGGCTGGGGCAACCTGCTGTCGGCAAAGGACGCCTCCGCGGTCGAGGGCGATACAAAGGCCGCCCCGCGGCCGCAGTTTCGTTTCGGAGAGACGCGGTTGCGGTTCATCACGGCCGACGTCGCCCTCGAGGACGGCTCCGCGGACGTCACCCTGCCTGGCACGAAGGTCCCGATCGAGGGTTCGTTCACCGCGGTCTGGGTACGACAGGACGGCACCTGGAAGATCGCGGGCCTGCGCGAATCCGAGTGGCCGGTCGCTCCGAGTGCGGCCATGCTCGAGGACCTCGATTGGATGGTCGGCGACTGGGTCCTCGAGACGGGCACCGAGGCGGCCGCGGACGACGCACCGCCGATGGAAATGGCGGTTCGATGGGATGCTGCCCGGACATTCCTCGTTCGAGATGCCAGGTTGAAGTCCCGTAATCCAGACAGCGAACCCGCCGTCGTCGAACTGCACCAGCGGATTGGCTGGGATCCCGTCGTGGGCCGGATCCGCTCGTGGAGCTTCTCGACCGACGGCAGCCGCGGAGAGGCGACCTGGTTTCGCGATGGCGACTCGTGGGTCGCGAGGGGATCCGCCGTGCTCGCCGACGGCAAGCAGATGGATTCGGTGAGCATCTACAGCTATGACGGCGTCGGTCGTTGCGTCTGGCGAATCATGCCGGAGCCGCTTGCGTCCACCGAGGGCTTGCCGACCCGTGCCACGTGGGTCCGCAAGCCAGGGAGCAACCGGAAATGAACGGTCGCGGAACGCGTCCTGCCCCCGCCCTCCCGGCGGCCTTGCCGGCCGCCGTCGTGCGTCTGGCTTTCTCGATCGGGGCGTTGTCGAACGGATGCATCGTCCCCGTCGTGTCCGTGGCGGCTGATCCGACGCGGGCGACGACCGAAGAGCGATGGTCCGACGGCAACGGAGACTTGGCGAGGAAAGCCGACATCATGCATGGACCGCGTTGGCAGAGGGCGATGATCGAGCTGACGGATTGGCTGGCCACGCAGACCATCTACCACCCCGAAGAAGTCCGACGGATCAAGATCCGTTTCAGCGAGCGGGTCGAGGCGATGTCGTCCCGAGAACTCGAGTACCTCCTTGACTCAATCTCGGCCAAGATCGACCTGTTGAACACGGCCGAAGCGAGGGATGCGAAGGCCTGGCTCGGCGAATATCTCTCCGCCATGTCGGATGCAAGGCGTGCGAGCGAGCTCCGCGGCATTCCCGACGTCCTGGAGATGACCGCGGCCCAACTCTCCGAGGAGATCCGAAGGATCGATCGCAAGCGGACGGCGCTGCGGCAGCGGCAGCAAGGCGTCGAAATGCGGCGAGACGTCATGGTGGAGCGCGCCGCCGCCAATCGGGAGGCGACCACAGTCGTCTCCCAGGCTGCCGCCGCTCGAGCCCGGACGGCCCCTTCGCACTCCCCATACAGGCAAGGAGGCGGTTCGCCCCCCTTCTCCGACGTGGAGCCGCGCCGCCTGTCGATCGCCGTGGGACCTTTTGGCGCCTACATAGGTTTTTGAAAACGAATCGGCACCATGAGCATCGACTGCAAGCACATCCGCAACTTCTCGATCATCGCCCACATCGACCACGGCAAGAGCACGCTGGCCGACCGGCTGCTCGAGTTTACGGGCACCGTCGAGAAGCGACAGCTCAAGGAGCAAATGCTCGACGACATGGAGCTCGAGCGTCAGCGGGGCATCACGATCAAGGCCCGCGCGGTGCGAATGGAATATCGCCACAAGGGTGAGCTCTACGAGCTCAACCTGATCGACACGCCCGGCCACGTCGACTTCCACTACGAGGTCTCCCGGAGCCTGGCCTGCTGCGAGGGGGCAGTCCTGCTCGTCGACGCCTTCCAGGGAGTCGAGGCCCAGACGGTCGCCAACGCCTACGCCGCGATCAATCAGGACCTGGCGATCGTGCCGGTGATCAACAAGATCGACCTCACGTACGCCCGGGTCGACGAGGTGCTCGTGGAGATGGAGCAGAGCCTCGCGATCGATGCAGCCGAGGTGATCAAGGCGAGCGCCAAGGCTGGGATCGGCATCGAGGAACTGCTCGCCGCGATCGTCGAACGGGTTCCGCCCCCCAAGGGCGACCCAAACGCCCCCCTGCGGGCGATGATCTTCGACAGCCACTACGACAGCTACCGCGGCGCGATCACCTATGTCCGCCTCGTCGACGGCACGATCCAAAAGGGACAGAAGATCCGGTTCCTCGAGACCGGCACGACGCACGAGGTGATCGAGCTGGGGCAGTTCGTGCCGCAGCGGCGGGCCTGCGAATCGCTCTCGGCGGGCCAGGTGGGCTACCTCGTCTGCAACATCAAGGACGTGAAGCAGGTCCACATCGGCGACACAGTCACGATCCCGGGCGAGGGAGCAGCGCAGCCGCTGCCCGGCTACAAGCCGCCGCAGCGGATGGTCTACTGCGGTCTCTATCCGAGCGAGGGGGAGAACTTCGAGGAACTGCGGGACGCGCTCGAGAAGCTCGCGATCAACGATCCTTCGTTCGAGTACCAGCCGGAAAGCAGCGAGGCGCTCGGCTTCGGCTTCCGCTGCGGATTCCTCGGCCTGCTTCACATGGAGATCATCCAGCAGCGGCTCGAGAAGGAGGCCGATCTCGACCTGGTGCAGACGGCGCCCAACGTCACCTACCAGATCCTCAAGTCCACGGGCGAAACGATCGAGATCACCAACCCTCAGGACGTGCCCGACTCTGGCCAGATCGAGGAGTTCCGGCAGCCGATCGTGCGAACCAACTTCCTCGTGCCAGCCGAGTTCATCGGCCCGATCATGCAGCTCTGCACCGACCGGCGGGGCACGTACCTGAAGACGGAGTACCTCTCCCCGACCCGTGCCATGCTGACCTTTGACCTGCCGCTCGCGGAGGTCATCTACGACCTCCACGACAAGCTCAAGAGCGTGACGCGGGGCTACGGCACGATGGACTACGAGCTCGTCGGCTACTTCCCGGCCGATCTCGTCCGGCTCGACATCCTCGTGGGCGGCAAGAAGGTGGACGCCCTCTCCATCATCTGCGACCGCCGTGACGCCGACCGCCGCGGTCGGGCGATCGTGAAGAAGCTGCGTGGCGAGATCGACCGCCACATGTTCGAGATCGCTCTGCAGGCGGCGATCGGCACGAAGGTGATCGCCCGCGAGACGATCTCGGCGATGCGAAAGAACGTCACGGCCAAGTGCTACGGCGGCGACATCTCCCGCAAGAAGAAGCTCTGGGCGAAGCAGAAGGAGGGCAAGAAGCGGATGAAGAGCGTCGGCAGCGTCGACATCCCGCAGAAGGCCTTCATGGCGGTGCTCGACACCGGCACCGAGCGGTCGTGACCGCGGCTGGTCCCGTGGAGCCCCCCCCATCGGAAGTCTCGCCCGCCCCAATCTTGACCGGGGGGGGAATTTCGGGGGATCATGCTTCTAGGTGAATGGGGTCGGGGCGCCAGGCGATGTCGGCCGATAGGTCTCAGGCTGTCGCGATGTTCCGATGTTCTTGGATGTCTTGGAGGGTTGTTTTCCCATGCAGCGTCGTGTCCATATCGTGGCGGCGGTCGCAGTGCTGCTGGTCGCGGGCTGCTCCCAACAGCCCGCGTCGAACCGACCGCAGACGGTGCCGGTGAAGGGCAAGATCACGCTCAAGGGACAGCCGCTGGCCAAGGCCACGGTCAGCTTCCAGCCCGACGGCAAGGGGAGCGGCGCCTCCGGCATCACCGACGACTCCGGCGGTTTCGCGCTCTCCACGTTCGCGGCCAAGGACGGCGCCGTGCCGGGCAAGTACAAGGTCGTTGTCTCAAAATTCAACGAAGTGACATCGGGCGGCGACATGAC
>JBIIOJ010000245.1:0-5113 GCA_044337015.1 Pirellulales bacterium | reverse complement strand
CGGACGAGCCGCGGCCGCGTCGGGCGACCCGCCCGTCGGCGGGGCGCTCGCGGGAAATCGACCGGAGCCGGTCGATCGCCGCCGCCGCGGTGTCGATGCCCGCGGGATCGCCGCCGGCGAAGCCGACGAGCCCCCGCAGGAACGCGGCCGTGGGCCGGGAACTCGAGCCGATGCCGGCCGCCACCCTGCGGGCGATCGCCGGAAACGACGGGTCGTCCTGCTGCCACTCGGCCGCGAGGAGCGCCGCGGCCGCCGTGGAGGCCGCGAGCGAACGGTCGAGCCGCACGATCCGCGCGAGTGGCTCGATGCCGGCGTCGTCGTCGACCCGCAGCAGCCGCTGCACCGCGGGCAGCCAGTCGGAGGATCGCGATCGGACGTACTCCTCGACGAGTTCCGCGACCTCCGGCGGATCGGAGTCCGCCACGAGCGGGATGCCGTCCAGGAGCCAACGGGCTGCGAGCGCGATCTCAAGGTCGTCGCTTCGCTCGGCGGCGGCGAGCAGCGAGTCGATCGCCGACGGGCCGATGGCTCGAAGTTCCGCTGCCGCCGACTCCCGCCGCCAGTAGTCGCCGCTGCCGAGGTCCTCCACGAGCGCCTCGATCCGATCCTTCTGGCCATCGGCCGGGCCCCCCTGACCGTCGACGGGGCTACTGTCGGCCCCGGCATGGCCGACGAGCAGCATGCAGGCCGCCATGAGCCAACGGGAGCGGATTGAAACCATCGGACCCTCCGCGTGGAAGACGGTCACTCGGGCTCCAGGCCCAGGTCGCGGATCGTGAGGAGCGGATCGAGCGGGACGCCGCGGGCCGCGAAGGCCTCGGCGCCGCCGGCGAGCCTGTCCATGACCGTGACCACCCGCTCGACCACGAGCCCGAACTCGACGGCGCGGTCGATCGCGATCAGTGACGAGCCTCCGGTCGTCACGACGTCCTCGACGATCACCACCTTCATGCCGGGCTCGACCGGTCCCTCGACATACCGCTTGGTACCGTGCCCCTTCGGCTCCTTGCGGACCAGGAATCCCTTCATCTCGATCCCCTCGACGCCGGCCATCGTCACCACGGCCGACGTCACGGGATCCGCGCCGATCGACATGCCGCCGACGGCATCGGGCATCGGCCCGCGTCCGCGGAGCTTTTCGAGGATCGCCCTCCCGACGAGCATGGCCCCCGCGGCGTCGAGGACGACCTGCTTCAGGTCGAGGTAGTACGACGCCTCGCGGCCCGACGCGAGACGGAAGCTGCCCCGCCTGAGGGCCTGCGTTTCCACCATCGTCCGGAGTCGATCGAGCGTCGTGTCGGAGCGGTTCGCGGGGGATACTGTCATGGGGCTTCCTTGTCCGTGGAGTCGCGAGACCGGATTCTAACCGATCGACCGTTGCCCCCATTATATGATGATCCCATGTCGCATCTCCGGTTTTTCCAGAGCGATCCGATGCGGTCCAGCGTCTCGAGCCGGCGGCTGCGACGACGCGCGGTGGTCGTGCCGTGGGTCGTGCTCGCTGTCGTGGCGTCGGCCGGAGCCGCCGACGATCCCTTCGACGCCGACCCGTTCGCAGGCCTCGCTGAGCCCGGAGCGGTGGCGAGGCGGGCCGAACCGATCGTCGATGCTCCGATTCCGGGGGATCCGCGTGGCGAACGGCCGCTCGAGGACGTGGAACCTCCGGTCGTCGTGGCCGTGTCGCTGCCGCTGCCGATCACGGGCAGCCGCGACAAGGAGGTCGAAGCAGCGATTCAGCGGAGCCTGCCGAAGCTCGAGGGCCAGCCGGGCAGGCGGGGCGTGCTCGTGCTGTCGTTCGACGCCGACGACGGCGGCGCCGGGAGCGACTTCGGCCGGTCGCTCGCGCTCGCGAGGTTCCTCGCCGGGCCACGGCTCGCCGGCGTGAAGACCGTGGCCTACCTCCCGAGGACGGTCCGCGGCCACGCGGTGCTCGTAGCGCTTGCGTGCGAGGAGATCGTGATGGCCCCAGACGCCGTGCTCGGGCCGGCCAACGCCGACGAGCCGACGGTGGACGAGACGGTCCGAGCGGGCTACCGGCAGATCGCCGACATTCGGCGGGCCGTGCCGCCGGCGATCGCGCTGGCCCTGGTCGATCCGAAGGCCCGGACGGTGCGGGCCGTGACCGGTGACGGCGAGGTGTTCATCGCGGAATCGGACCTGCCCGACCTCCGGCGTCGGCAGGCGGTGTTGGAGGTCGAGGAACTGCAGCCTGCGCCGATCGCGCCGACCGGACGCCGTGGCCGGACGCTCGGGATCGTGCGGCTGCTGGCTTCGACGCCGGCCGAGGTCGAGCGAGGCCTCGGGCTCGGGCCCGACTCGCTCAAGGCCGACGCGGTCGCCGTCGGCGGCTGGAAATCGAGGGAGATCGTCGTCGCCGGTCCGCTCGAGGCCGCGAGCGTCTCGCGGCTGAAGTCGCAGATCGAGCAGGCCGTCTCCGAGGGCGTGAACTTCCTCTGCATCCGCGTCGACACCGACGGGGGGTCACCCGAGCGGAGCCTCGCGATCGCCGAATCGATCGCGGCGATCGATCCGTCGGCCGTGCGGACGGTCGCCTACGTGCCGCGGGCGGCCCGGGCCGACGCCGCGCTCGTGGCGCTCGCCTGCGACGAGATCGTCATGCACCCCGACGCCGTCCTCGGCGGGGAAGGGGCCGCCCCGATCGAAGACCGGACGGCGGATGCGATCGCCGCGGCCTGGCGCGAGGGCGTGGCTGCGAAGAAGGGCCGCAGCTGGTCGCTGCCGGTCGCGATGGTGAAACGCGGGGTCGTCGTGCGGCGGGCGACGGCGAGGCAGTCGGGTGCCGTCGACTTGCTCTCGGAGACGGAGCTGATTTTTCGGGAAGATCGGGATGCCTGGGATCTCGGACCGCAGATCGGCGTCGGCCCGATCGAGTTGAGCGGCCGGACGGCGGAGTCGCTCGGCCTCGCGACGCACCTCGTCGAGTCGCCCGCGGGCCTCCTGAAGGCCTACGGGCTCGAGTCGCCGATGGAGGTCGTCCGCCCGCGATGGTCCGACACGCTCTTGGAGGCGCTCGCGAGTCCCGGCATCGCCTGGCTTTTGCTGGTCATCGGCGGCGTCGGCATCTACCTGGAGCTGCACACCCCGGGCGTCGGCCTCGGCGGCTTCATCGCCATGGTGGCCTTCATCATCTACTTCTGGGGACAGCACCTGCACGGCACGTCGGGATGGCTCGAGGTGATGCTCTTCCTCGCCGGGCTCTTCTGCCTCGCGGCGGAGATCTTCGTGCTGCCCGGGTTCGGCGTGCTCGGGCTCGGCGGTGGCTTGCTCGTGATCGCATCGATCGTGCTCGCGAGCCAGTCGTTCGTGCTCCCGTCGAACGCCTACCAGATCCGCCAGATGCAGTGGTCGATCGGCGGCATCCTCGCCGCGTTGGCGAGCGTCGTGGCGGTGGCTGCGGTGCTGCGGCGATGGCTGCCTTCGGCACCGGGGCTTCGGCACATGATGCTCGAGCCGCCTCTGCCGGAGACGTTCGACGCGGAGGAGTTCTCCGGTCTCCTGGGACTGGAGGGAGTCGCGACGACGCGGCTCGTCCCCGCCGGCAAGGCGCGGATCGACGGAAGGGTCTTCGAGGTCACGACCGACGGAAGGCTGATCGAGCCTGGCCGGCCGGTCCGCGTCGAGGCGGTTCGCGGCGGCAGGATCATCGTCGCCGAAACGAACCGCTCCGCGGGAGCGTGAGATGACAGGCATCATCTGGGCGGTCGTGCTGCTGGGCATCGGGTTGGCGGTGATGATGCTCGAGGTGTTTCTGCCTTCGGGGGGCGTGCTCGGGTTCGTGAGCGCCATGGCCATCGTGGCCGCCATCGTGACGGCGTTCGTGCAGCAGGGAGTCCTCGCGGGCTTCGTCTTGCTCGGGATGTCGATCGGCCTCGTGCCGACCGTGCTCATGGTGGCGTTCCGTTGGTTCCCGGCAACGCCGCTCGGCAGGCGGGTTCTGCCGCCGCCGCCGGAGCCCTCGGACGTGCTGCCGCAGCGGGCGGCGAGGGATGCGGCGAAGGCGGCCGTGGGGCTTTCAGGCACGGTCGTCGACGAGCTCGTGCCGTGGGGGAGGGTGCTCGTCGCGGACCGTCTTCACGAGGCGATGAGCGACGGGGGAGTCGTCACGGCCGGAACGCCGATCGAGGTCGTCGGCGCCCAGGGAACCAGCCTCGTCGTGCGTCGCCGCGAGGCGACGGAGAAGCCGGCCGAACCCCGGCCGGAGCGGCCGCAGCCCCCGCCGGTCTGCAGCGAAACGCCCGCGATCCGCAGTGAAACACTCGAGGCGTTCGATTTCGACAGTCTCGACCGTCCGCCAGCTTGACCGGCCCCGGTCCCGAATCAACGATTCGAGAACCGTTTTGAGCATCTTTTTCCAGGAGATTCCGCCGATGCTGCCGCTCATCCTCTTGGGCCTGGGGCTGTTCGCCGTCCTCGTCGTGCTGGCCGTTTTGGCCCGCTACCTGCGGCTCTGGCTCCAGTCGTACGCGTCGAACGCCGGGATCGGCCTCTTTGATCTGGTCGCGATGAGCTTCAAGAAGGTCAACCCGACCGTGATCGTGCGGAGCAAGATCATGGCCGTGCAGGCGGGCATCGGCGATTCCAGCGGCGTCACGCGGCAGGCACTCGAGGCCCACTACCTCGCCGGCGGCCGGGTTCCGTTGGTGGTGCAGGCGCTGATCGCGGCTAACAAGGCGAGGATGACCGAGCTCGATTGGAAGCTCGCGACGGCGATCGACCTCGCCGGCCGGAACGTGCGGGAGGCCGTGCAGACCTCCGTCTACCCCAAGGTGATCGACTGCCCCGGCAAGAACAGCGGCCGCGATTCGCTCGACGCCGTCGCCAAGAACGGCATCCAGCTGAAGGTGAAGGCCCGCGTCACGGTCCGCACGAACCTCAATCAGCTCATCGGCGGCGCCACCGAGGAGACGATCATCGCCAGGGTCGGCGAGGGGATCGTGTCGGCGATCGGCTCGGCCGAGCGGCACAGCGACGTGCTCGAGAACCCCGACATCATCTCGAAGACGGTGCTCGCCCGCCGGCTCGACGCCAACACGGCGTTCGAGATCGTCTCGATCGACATCGCCGACATCGACGTTGGCGCGAACATCGGGGC
>JBIIOJ010000244.1:0-5129 GCA_044337015.1 Pirellulales bacterium | reverse complement strand
GGCTGCCCGTGTGCCCGAGCCGGCGTATGCAGACAAGCGAAGCAAGGATTGCGCAGCGAAGTCTGCATCCGAGCGAGCGGAGGGCAGGATGCCCGCAGCGAGCGTCCGGCGAGCGGCACACGGGCAGCCCCGAACCAGCACGTTTGACGCGCAAGAAAGCTCACGCAGGCGCGGCACGCCGAGGCGTGTGACGCTGGAGCTTGACCTTTGGATCGGCCTCGAGGCTCCGCATCTCCTCGCGGTATTCCTCCGGCGTCATCCGGATGCGGCGCTCGAAGCTCGCGCGGGCGATCCCCCACCGTACGAATGCCGTCGCCGCAGCGGCCGCCATGACCGGCCAGAGGCTCTGCCAGGCGAGCATGAGCGACGCGGTCGGCTCGGCCACGATCATGTCGCCGAGCCCGGCGATGAGCCGGCCGAGCGAGTAGGCCGCGGCACCACCGACGACCGCCAGGGCCACCGCGGACTCGAGGGCACGGCCGACGGACCGCAATGAAACAATCCTCGCCGTGCCGCGAAGCAGGCCGAGCCGCCGGGCGTCGGGCAGGCACCGGGCCGGATGGAAGCGTATGCGATCGAAGAGGGCCCGCACGGCGAGCGTCGAGGCGAGCAGCACGACCGCAAGGCCAGCAGTGAGGGCGACGAGCCCGAGCGGCGGACCGACCTCGTCGGCCCGGGGAAGACAGGCCGATGGCAGGAGTTCGCGAAGCCAGCCGATGGCCGAGCCGCCCGTGGCCCGAAGCCAGGCGGGCAGCAGGGCGAAGCCGACGAGGACCGCGACCGCCCAGGCGACGAGTCCGGCGGTCGGCACGAGCCCCTGCTCTTCCGCGGCGAGGCGGCGGCGGGGCGTCGCCGGAATCGTGCGGTCGGACGCGTCGGACACTAGCGGACCTCCTTCGCCGTGAACGCCCCGGCGACGGCGTCGTCAATCCGACGTGGAAACCCGACGATCCAGACGTCGGCCGTGAGGAAGAGAATCGCGACGAGCAGGATCGCCGCGGATGCCTGGACGAGCCCGAGGCCCGACTCGAAGCCGGCCGCCCGCGTCGCGATCGCCACGACCACATGGTAGGCGACGATCGCCGCGAGCAACGGCAGCGCAAGCGAGACCGCGATCGTGAAGGCGGATGCCGGAAGCGTGGTGGCCACCGCGAGCAGCTGCGGCACGACCCCGTCGCCGCGGCCGCCGAGCGGCATTGCGACGAAGCTGTCGAGGAGCCCGCTGAGCACGCCCCTCGCGCCGCCGGCCGCGACGAAACCGCCCGCGGAGATCCACCAGGCGAGCCTCGCGATGCCCGCCCCTTCACCCGAGAGCGGATCGGCGTCGTCACCTGCCGCGAGCCCGCATGCCGCCGCCGCCATCCCGAGGGCCCACGCCGCCGCGGCCGTGACGCACGCCACGGCCGTGCCCATGGCGAGGCCAAGCATCGCCTCGGCGACGACGGCCAGCGGCGTGATCGCGTCGGAGGCGATGCCGGAGGCGAGGACGCCGGGCATCGCCACCGCCGACACGGCGATCGCCATCACGAGCCGCACCCTCACGTCGATGCCAGGATAGACCGGGAAGGTCGAGGCCGCGATGAATCCGCCGCACCTCGCCACGACGGCCAGGCAGACGGCCACGGCGGCGGCGAGTTCGTGGTTCATCGCTCCCTCACGGACCAGCGGCCGTCTTGAAGAACTCGACGAGCCGCTCGATCATCCACGGGGCGGCCAGGAAGAGCACCGCAGCCGTCGCCGCGAGCCTCGGCAGGAAGGCGACGACGGGCTCGTGCACGCCCGTCGCCGACTGCACGAGACCGACGAACCCTCCGACGAGAAAGGCGACCGCGAGCACCGGCACCACCACGAGCCCCGCCGACAAAATCGCCTCGCGGACGAGTTCCACCAGTTCGGTCTGCATGGCCGATCGTCTCCTTCCGCCCGAGGTCCGCCGGTCAGGCGACCGCCGCGAACCCGTCGAGCAGCGACTTCACGATGAGCGTCCAGCCGTCGGCGAGCACGAACACAAGCAGCTTCAGCGGCAGCGCGACCGTCGCCGGCGAGAGTGTGACGAGCCCCATCGCGGTGATGATCGATCCGACGACGACGTCGAGCACGAGAAACGGCACGAGCAGCCGGAGGCCGATCGCGAAGGCGACCTCGAGCTCGCTCACGAGAAACGCCGGAAGAATCGCCTCGATCGGAGCGGTGGTGCCGGATGCGGTGCTTGACGCCGCGGGCTTCGCGCCGCCCGCGGCGGCGGCGCGAGCCACGAAGAACCCGAGAGTGTCGGCGTTGCCGGCGGCCTCGATCTGCCCGGTCATCCACCGCTTGAGCGGCCTCGAACCGGCGTCAAACGCCTCCGACAGGCCGACCCGCCCCTCGGTGAAGGGCTCCACGCCGTCCCGCCAGACGGCGGTCCAGACCGGCCACATGACGAGAGCCGTGAGAAAGATCGCCAGCGACGTGACGACCTGGTTCGAGGGGAGTTGCGGCGTGCCGATCCCCTGCCGTACCAGCGAGAGCACGACGCTCAGCCTCACGAACGCGGTCGTCATCAGGAGCACCGCCGGCGCGAGGCTCGCGACACCGAAGACAACCGCCGCCGACAGCGAGACGCCGAGCGAGCGGCCGGCGAAGAGTCGCTCGAGCATGCCCGCGAGCGAGCCGACCTCGGCCGTCGCGGCGAGGGACGGCGGATCGACGGCTGCGGCCGCATTCGCCGCCTGCACCGGCGAGGCAATGTCGTCGGCGGCGATCGCCGACGGCCCGACGGCGAACGCCGCGGCGAGGAGCAGGAGCGTGGTCCGGGACGACGGCCTGCCGAAGACCCAGAACATGCAGGCGAGCAGCGCAAAGAGCAGGCTCGTGCCGCCGAGGAGCGACTCGCGGGTGAGCGACAGCGGGGCGCCATCCTCGCGGCTGACGAGCCTCGCGAGGGAGGCGGGCAGCCGGACGGAGATCACCTCCTCATCCTTCGAAAGCGGTTGCCCGCCGTGAACCGCCTGGGCCGCAGGCACGGCTTCGTCGCGAAGCCTCGCCGCGTCGTCAGCGGCCGGCAAGCCATCCTGTCGAAACGCCGCCGAAGCGATCACCGGAAACTTCGTGACGGCCACCTTCCGGGAATCGGCGTCGTCCGCCGGCGGCAGCACGCGGGCGACGTGGTCACGGATCCTCTCGATCTCGCGATCCTCGACCTCCACCTGCGCCCGCGGGTCGAGCGGCGACGACGTCCGCTCGAGCAGCGACCGGAAGTAGGTCTCCGGCACGGCCACCGAGACCTGCACCGTGTCGAGCATCCGCTTGCCGGACGGCCCCGGAGCGGCGGCCAGATCGAGCGGCCGCGGCGGGGGCGCGACCTCGGCCGGCGCGTTCGCACGGGCCTCCACGGCGGGCGGCTCCGCGGCGGCACGCACTTGGCGGGGAGGGGCGGCCTCGGCGAACGTCACCGACACGTCCACGATCGCCCCCTTCACGAATCCGATCGCCTGCCGGACCTTGCCGGCGAGATGCTCCTCGTAGGACGCCTGCGCGCGGACCGCGGGATCGACGGCCGCGAGCGGCGACTCGTTGTCGAGCGGCCCCGCGAAAACGCGGCCGCTGCGGAGGTCGGTGACAGCGACCCGATCGGCGGCGAGCCCGGCGATCGATGCGGCGACGAGCACGCGAATAGCACGAATCCGCTCGGGCGACATCGACGCCTCGTCCTCCGTCTCGATGTTGACGCTCGCCGTCTTCTCGCGGCCGGCTCCGGGGTGTTCCTCGGAATCGTAGAGCACGCTCGCCCGCCGGATGCCCGGCATCGAGCAGAGCACGAGCGAAAGCTCCTCCTGCGTGGCGACGCGAAGCAACTCCTGCTGGATCGACCTGCTCTGCCACGGGCTGTTGCTCTCGAGCGCCCGACGGAGGCTGCCGCCGAACTCCTTCGGCAGGGCCTGGGCGTCGACGAGTGCCCGCATGTAGGCGCTCTGCCGATGCTTCGGCACGTGGATCCGACCGCCCTCGATCGAGTAGTCGGTGAGGTTCGCGCGGTCGAAAGCCGCCTCCATGAGAGCGAGTTCCGACGTCGGCAGCGGCGTGCCCGAGAGGAGCGCCACACGGCTGAGGGCCGGCTCCTCCCTCACGATCCAGGCCGCGGAGACCGCCGAGACCGCGATGAAGGCCACGGCGAGCAGCCTCGAGGGCGTCAGGAGGCCTCGCTGCACCGGGATGGGGGAATGGTGATCGTCCATGCACGGTTCCTACGCGGCGAGCCGGCGACGGCCGTGGGGAAGGCGGATCGTGAACGCGGAACCGCCGTCGGGGCAGTCGGTGGCGTCGATCGTGCCGCCGAGCTGATCGACGAGCGACGACGCCGCGGCGAGCGCCACGCCCGAACCGTCCGCCTTCGTCGTGAAGCCCGGCTCGAAGAGCCAGGCCTTCGAGTGGGCCGTGAGCCCCGGACCCGAGTCGGCCACCTCGATCTCGATGGCGTCGGCGTACTCGACGCTCGTCACGACGACCTCGCCGTGACCGCTGGCTGCCTCGATCGCGTTGACCAGCAACGTTTCCAGCACGCGGCGGACGAGACCGGGATCGGCATGGACCGCGTGCCCCTCGGGAACGTCGAACGTGACCCGCGGCAGCGGCGCGGCGGCCGACACGTGCTGGATCTTCGCGAGCACCGCCTCGAGCACGCCGCGGGGAGAAACCCAGCGGGCGGTCGGCGCGTCGGGGGAGACGAGGTCGCCGAGTTGGACGAGCGTCTGCGAGATCGCATCGACCTCCGCGGCGATGTGACGCAACCGGTCGCCGTCGAGAAGCGCCACGATCCTGCCGGAGTCCGTGTCCCGCAGCCCCTCGGCGAGGCGATCGAGCCGCCGCCGCAGTTGCGACACGGCCGTGCGGACCACGTCGGTCATGCGGTCGCTCGACAATGGATCGCGGCGACGCGCAGCCCGCGGGACGCTCGTCGAGGCCACCAGCGGCAGGATGGTCGGCCCCCTGTCGATCGGATGCACGTCGGGGCCGTCATCGTGGGCAGTCATGGGTTCACCGGTTCATCGAGGGAATGGGAAGCGTGGACGTTCCGCAGATGTCGTCCATGATCCAGCGATTCACGTCGCCGAGGATCGCCCGCGAGAGCGGCCGCTTGCCGGCGTAGACCC
>JBIIOJ010000243.1:0-5143 GCA_044337015.1 Pirellulales bacterium | reverse complement strand
TCCTTCGCTCGCTCGGATGCAGACTTCGCTGCGCAATCCTTGCTTCGCTTGTCTGCATACGCCGGCTCCTGGGCACGGGCAGTCCCGAACCGGTCAAACGTTGTGCTCAATGAATTACACAGGCACATTGATGCTGAACGCTCTGGGGGGAGCGCGGTCGAGGGGGTGGGGAACGTTGAGGAGCATCAGGTGTATCCTCACCGTAGCGACGATGCGTCTGCTCCCCCGGCGTCAATGCGGTCTCCTGCAGTCTTCTACAGTAGACACGGCGCAGCCCCTCACGGTCGAGCTTGCGTGCAGGCCGAAATCAGCAGCGGACTTCGTCGGCGCGGCCGACGGCGTTCATGCGGCGGAGGAAGTGCGGTCCTTCGGCGGTCGGCGACGGATGGCCGTTGCCGGTCGCTTCCGGCTTCTGCTCGACCGTCGAGGCCTTGCCGAAGAACTCGGCGATCCTGCCGACGACTGTCCGCTGCTCGTCGACGGTGAGCTCGGGGAAGATCGGCAGCGCGAGCGTCTCCTCGGCGGCTCGTTCGGTCTCCGGCAGGTCGCCCTTCTTCCAGCCGAGATACTCGAAGCACTTCTGGAGATGGAGCGGGATCGGGTAGTAGATCTCCGTGCCGACCTTGCAGGCGGTGAGGTGCGCGCGGAGCGGGTCGCGGCGGCCGCCCGGCACGCGGATCACGAATTGGTTCCAGACGTGGCGGCCCCGCGGCTCGTCGGTCGGGAGTCCGACGGCGCCCTCGAGCCCGTGACGGGCAAAGAGGTCGAGATACCGCGAGACGTTCCTCTGCCTGGAGGTCGTCCAGTCGTCGAGATGGCGGAGCTTCACGCGGAGCACGGCTGCCTGGATCGTGTCGAGGCGGCTGTTGATGCCGATCACCTGGTGGTAGTACCGCGGCTCCATGCCGTGCACTCGCAGGAGCTTGAGCGCCGCCGCGATGTCGTCGCGGGTCGTGGTGAGGAAGCCACCGTCACCGATGCCGCCGAGGTTCTTGGTCGGGTAGAAGCTGAAGCAGCCGACGTCGCCAAGCGCGCCCGAGCAGCGGCCGTGCCACGTCGAGAGGATCGACTGGGCCGCGTCCTCCACCAGCGGAACCCCGGCCTTGCGGGCGATCGGCAGGAGCGCGTCCATGTCGGCCGTGCGGCCGAAGAGATGAACGGGAACGATCGCCTTGCACTTCGGGCCGATCTTTTTCGCGACGTCGGCCGGGTCGACGAGATAGGTCGCCGGATCGATGTCGGCGAAGATCGGGATCGCGCCCAGGCGGGTCACGGCGCTGGCGGTCGCGAAGAAGGTGTAGCTCGGCAGGACCACCTCGTCACCGGGGCCGATGCCGAGGGCCATGAGCGCCAGCAGCAGAGCATCGCTGCCGGAAGCGCAGCTGATCACGTGGGGCACGCCCAGCTCTCGGGAGAGGTCGTTCTCGAGATCGGCCACGTCGGGGCCGAGCACGAACCGCCCCGAATCGCACACACTCTCGATCGCGGCGCGGATCTCCTCGCGCAGAACGGCGTACTGGCGGTCGAGCGCGAGCAGACCGACCGATGGAAGCAAGGGCAGGTCGTGGCGGATCATGCCGAAGTCATCTCCTTGGCAATGGGGTCATGATGCGAGGCAGAGTCCGTGATCGTCACTTCCGAACCATTCGCTGAAGTCGATTGCGGGCATCGGGCGGGGCGGGGTTGGATCATGGTTGAAGCCGGCGAAGGGCGGGGAATAGGAAACTTCCCGATCCGCAGCAAGGGCAGTGGGGTGGACGCCCCGCGAGGATGTTTGACACCTCCCCGCCAAGGACCCTAGATTCACACGGTTCGCAGGCCGGGCCCGGGTGGCTTCCTCGGTCGTCGATCGTCAATCCTCCCTCGAGCGATACAGGCCCTTGAGCGACACAGGTTCGTCTGCCGGCGTAGTAGCGCCGCCCTCCCCGACGGCGGCCGCTCCGGGGAACGGTGCGTCCGTCGGCCCCGTGGTCATCGACCTCGGGCAGATCGCCGGCCGGCTCGGCTTGCCCCCGCCACGGGTCGAGACCGTGATCTCCCTGCTCGACGCGGGGAATACCGTCCCCTTCATCACCCGGTATCGCCGCGACCAGACCGGCGGCCTCGACGAGATCGACATCCGGCGGATCGAGAAGGCGATCGCGAAGGCCCGACAGCTCGCCGACCGGAAGCAGACGATCCTCCGCACGATCGAGGGGCAGGGGAAGCTCACCGAGAAATTGGCGGGGGCCATCGCGGCTGCGGAGAGCTCCAAGCAACTCGAGGATCTCTACCTGCCGTTCAAGCCGCGGAAGCTCTCGCTCGCGGAGATCGCCAGGCAGCGGCGGCTCGAGCCGCTGGCCAGGGAGATCCTCGAGGCGGTCGTTTCTCCGGAGGACCTCGACCGCCGCGCCGCCGACTTCATCGACGCGGATGGCCAGGTCGCGACCGCGGCCGACGCGCTGCTCGGCGTGGGGCACATCATCGCCGACACCTTCAGCGAACGGGCCGACGCGCGGCAGCGGCTTCGGTCGATCATGCACAAGAAGGGGCACATCAAGAGCCAGCGGGTCGAGAGCGAGGGGAAGGCTCTCTCGAAGGCCGAGAAGCACTACCGCGACTACTTCGACTACTCGGAGCACGTGCAGCGGGTTCCACCGCACCGGGCCCTCGCCATCAACCGCGGCGAGCGGGCGAAGCTCTTGAAGGTGAGGATCGACGTGCCGGTGGAGGAGCTGGAGGCGGCCGCGGCGGAACTCGTCGTGCCACCCGGGCACCCGCACGCGGAGTTCCTCCGAGGCTGCATCCGTGACTCGATCGCGAGGCTCATCCAGCCGAGCCTCGAACGGGAGCTGCGCCGCGAGATCACCGACTGGTGCGAGACCCACGCGGTCGACGTCTTCGCGAAGAACCTCCGCAATCTCCTGCTCCAGCCGCCCGTCGTCGGCCGCCGCGTGCTCTCGCTCGATCCGGGCTTCAAGAGCGGCTGCAAGGCTGTCGTGATCGACGAGTGCGGCAATCCGCTCGAGAACGCGATCCTCCACATCATCGGGAAGAAGGAGAAGCGGGAGGAGGCCGGCAAGAAGATCGTGGAGATGGTCACGACCCACGCCGCAAGCGTGATCGCCATCGGCAACGGCACGGCCGGCCGCGAGACCGAATCGCTCGTGGCGGAACTCGTGACGGGCGAGCTCAAGCCGCTCGACGTCGGCTATGCGATCGTCAACGAGGCGGGCGCGAGCGTCTACTCGACGAGCGAGCTGGCGCGGGAGGAGTTTCCGCAGCACGAGGCCTCGGCGCGCGGGGCGATCTCGATCGGCAGGCGGCTGCAAGACCCGCTCTCGGAGCTCGTGAAGATCGAGCCGGCCAATATCGGCGTCGGCCTCTACCAGCACGACGTGAAGGCGAGGCATCTGCACGCCTCGCTCGATGCCGTCGTCGAGAGCTGCGTGAACTACGTCGGCGTCGACGTCAACACGGCGAGCCCGGCACTTCTGCGGTACGTCTCTGGGCTCAACCAAACGATGGCGAAGGGCTTCCAGGAGTGGAGGCTCAAGAACGGCCCATTCAAGTCGCGGCAGCAGCTGCTCGAGGTGCCGGGCTTCGGCGAGGCGGCCTTCGTGCAGGCGGTCGGGTTCCTCAAGATCACCGGCGGCGACAACCCGCTCGACGCGACCTGGATCCACCCCGAGAGCTACCCGGTCGCCGAGAAGGTGCTCGAACGGCTCGGCTTTTCGCCCGCCGATCTCGCCAACCGTCAACAGGCGGAGGCGATCGCGGAGAAGGCGGCGGGCATCGACCTCGCCGGGCTCGCGCGGGAGCTCGGTGTCGGGCGGCTTTTGCTCTCGGACATCATCGAACAGCTTCGTCGGCCTGGTCGGGATCCCCGGGAGGATCTCCCGAAGCCGTTCTTCAAGAAGGGGGTTCTCAAGCTCGAGGATCTCGAGGTCGGGATGGAGCTGCTCGGGTCCGTGCTCAACGTCGTCGATTTCGGTGCGTTCGTGGACATCGGGCTCCACGACAGCGGGCTCGTCCACATCAGCCAGATCTCCTCGCGGTACGTGAGCGATCCCCACGAGGTCGTGAGCGTCGGCCAGATCGTGAAGGTCTGGGTGCTCGAACTCGACAAGGCCCGCCGTCGCGTCGCGCTCACGATGATCGATCCGGCCGCCGCCCGCCACGAGAAGCCGCAGCGGCAGCAGGAGCGGGGGGACGGCAGGCCCGATCGCCCGCGACGGGAGAGGCGGGAGGGGCAGCCCCGCCAGCCGCAGCCACAGGGGCAGCAGGCCGGTTCGCAGGAGGGCCGGCGGCACCAGCGACCGGGAGGCCGCGGGCAGAAGCAGCAGTCGCGCGAGCCTCGGGGCCGCGTCTATACGTCGAAGCAGGAGAAGGCACCGCCCGCCCCGCTCACGAAGGAGATGCGGGAGGGGAAGAAGCCGCTGAGGACGTTCGGCGACTTGAAGCAGTTCTTCTTGGCGCAGCAGGAGCCCGAAGAAGATCAAAAATCGGATGCCCGGCCCGAGGCGGCTGCGGGCGGCGGCGACCGTGAGGCGGGCGATGCCTCGCCGGACGCGACGGAGAGTTGAACCGGCCACTTCGAGATTGAAGAAGCGCCGGTGAACCAGGAGGACTTGGCCATCCTTCGCTGCCGGCATCGCTTGAACCCGCCGCGGAAATCGTCGCGGGCAGTTTCCACTTCGACCAGAGGAGCGAGCACTTCTCCCCCTTCGCCGCCTTCTGATAGCAGACGGTCAGGAGGCCGTCGTCGGACCGCATCACCCACGAGCCGACGAGCGGCAGGCGACGCCATGCTCCGCCTCAAGCGTGCGGGCCTCAGTTGCCGCGGCGGGGGCGAAAGAGCCCGCAATCGCGACCATGACGGCGACCAGCAGGCTGGCCGCCGAAGGACGCCTCGATGGTGCACGATGCGGTGGTTCGTAGACGGACATCGGGAGCGTCGTCATCGGCAGTGGTTACCGACTTGATGGCAGGATATGAACACCTTTATAAGGTCGTGGTGAAGCGACGGTGTTTTTTCGAGCCGGGCCGCCAGATCAACCGTCTTGGACGTGAAAACCTCGGGGCATTCTTTCCAGCGGAGTCATTCATGCTCTCGTCGTTCTTCAGCCGTCGTCGAATGCTGGCCCTCACCTCGGGCAGCGTG
>JBIIOJ010000242.1:0-5186 GCA_044337015.1 Pirellulales bacterium | reverse complement strand
GAGGAAGTCTGGGGACTCCGTCATCGTGACATTCCCGACTGTGACGGTCTGTGCCGATGGACTGACTGGAAAGGGATAGGCCGCAAACGTGACTTCGTTGACGGTCGATGCCGCGACTGTCGATGAACCGACGTTGTAGGCGTAGAGAAGTGAACCAGCCGTGCTGACGTCGCTGTCGCCTGAGATCGTCTGGGGTGTCCCCCAGACGACCGGTGCGGCATGGGCGAGCACACACCACCCGCCGACCGCAATCGTCGCCAGCACGACGCGGGCCAGCGGCATCGTGATCGTCATCGCCCGGCAGGCGCGGCTTGCAACCGAGACGGGAGCGGAATCCAGAGCGGCGCCGGGAGTCAGAGATCGTCGAGGCATGAGTGTTCCTTTTCTCAAGAGGTATGTTTCCGACGACGCCTCACGAGATAGCCGCCGCAGGCTATTCCCGCGAGAGCCATGGCGTAGGTCGACGGCTCGGGCACGGCAACCGGACTTGCGAGACGAAAACCGTTGTTGTTGTACTCGAACGACGGGGCGGTCGTGCCCCCGGTGAGGAAGGACGACAAGAAGAACGCGTCGTCGATCCAGCTGCCGCCCTGAAGCCCACGAGACGAGCCGGCCGCGCCCGTGAGACCACCTCAACCCGCCCGGCTGGCACACCGTCCGGGACGGTCGCCGTGAGACGATGTGTCTCGTCGATGTGGCCGATGACACGAATCGTCGTCGTGAACCGATACTCCGATGCCGGTGTTTCAGTATCACGGGACGGGCAACCGCCTGCAAGCCGAGACGATCAAGGATAGCAGCGTCGGCGGCGGGCGGCCCAGCAGGCGAGCGCGCCGCCGATGCCGAGCAGCACGAGCGTGGAGGGCTCGGGCATGGCGGTGATCGCCATGAAGCTGCCGCGTGGCAGGCAATCGGCGGTGCCGTGCGCGGCTGACACAGGTCAGCGAGGACCGAACGACATCAGTTCTCCGGGTCGCCGAGGCAGCGTGTCATCATCCAGACGATGAGATCAAAGACGAAAGCCCAGAGCACGACGCCGAGAGGTGCGGCGGCGACCAGGGCGTTCGCCATCAGCCGGAACAAAGCGGCCGCCCTGCCGCTGGAAGCATCCATGCCGGCCCACTGGGCCACGTAGGGGACGCACGAGAAGGCGGCGACGGCCGCGATCCCGACCAGGAAGACACCCAGGCCGGAACTCACCCGCCGCGCGAGACGCGAAACGACATCGGGCGGAGCAACAAGTGAATCGGCTGATCGCCTGAATTCGTTGACGGCGAGGACCATTCCGCCGAACCACACCAGCCCCCAGAGGGCGACTTCCATCACTGGCGTAAGCTCGATCCAGCCGCACAGCTTCGCCGCGACGGCTGCACCGGCCAGAACCGCGATCGTCCCATGGATCGTCGCCTGCCGAGCGGCCCGGCGCGTGACATCAACGCCCTCCAGCGGTCATAAGGAGCGTCAACGCTTCATGGCGATCGCGAAAAATCGCTTGAAGTCCAGAAACCGCCGCAAATCCAGTACTCCCGACAGGGCTCGAACCTGTAACCTTCGGCTCCGGAGGCCGACGCTCTATCCAATTGAGCTACGGGAGCGGAGGTGAAAGCGTAGCATCCCCGCCGCACGTTCGATAGCGGCCGCTGCGGCCGCCGTTCACGCCGAGCGGCGGAGCGGCTCGCGGCGTTTTGGTGACGGCCCGCGCAGCAGTTGGTTGCCGCCGTCCAATCGGAGAATCCGCTCACCGGAGTCGGCGGCGGCGGATGCGGCGATTGCCTTGAGCCGCCGGTATCTCCCGAGGTACGACCCGAACTGGATGAGCGCGAGTGCCCGACCGGCGAGCATCGGGAGCGTGCCAAACGGGGCACGGGCCACCGCGTGACGCAGGATCTCGAAGAGGTGCGAGACGAGCGGCATGACCGTCGGCCGCCCGGCCGCCGACCGCCAGAAGAGCCGCTCGGCATGGAGGCCGGCCCGGAAGCCGCTCACGGCTGGCACCTTCCGCGACGATTCGACGACGGAACTCTTCGGCTCGACCACCGTCTCGTAGCCCGCGATCCGCGCGGCGACGGCGAGGTCGCAGTCGGCGTGGCTGTCGCCGCAGGTGGCAGCGAACCCGTGGCCATCGAGCTCGAGCACCTCGGCCCGCCAGAACCCGGCCTGGAGCGGCGGCCCCCAGGCCGGCCTGAAGACGGCCTCGCCGGCGCGAGCCCGCGGCGGCTTCACGACCACCCGCTGCCCGCCCGAGCGGTAGGCGATCCCCTGCGAGAGCGTGTGGTCGCGTTTCTTCTCCGAGACGATCACGGGCACGACCGCGCCGACCTTGGGCGATTCAAACTGCGCCAGTGCGGCGTCGGCCCAGTCGGGCGTGGCCCGCCAGCCGGGAGCGAGCACGTGGATGATCTCGCCGGAGCAGCCTCCGAGCCCGACGTTCACGCACGCCACGAGGCTCGAGCCCTCCGGCGCCCTCAGAAACTCGACCTCGTCGCGGATGCTCCATGGGTCGGAGTATTCGCAGCCGAGCACGACGATCACCTCGGTGTCGTCGGGCCGGTTCTCGAGGACGCTCACGAGCGTTTCCTCGAAGGCCTTGATGGCATCGCGGCCCAGGCGGCTCGTGACGGGAATCACGATCGACAGTCCCGCTCGTGGCCGGCAACGCTTCTCGAGCCCGCCGGTGGCTCTCGGGCCGGCCACCATGCCGTGTGACGGCCCTCGTGACGCCTTCATCGTTCCGCCGCGCGCGCAGCCTCCCCCGCTCGACCCCTCGAACCGGACACCCGCCACCACATTCCGAACACGGCGGCGGCACGCCGGCCGCCGCTTGGATCAGGCCGCCGCCCGCTGCGGCTGAAGCTCCGTGAAGAGATTGATCGTGTGCAGCATCTCGCCGTCGGCGTCGTAGAACTGGAGCACGCCGCAGTCGATCAGCCACATCGCGAACATCTCGGCCACCCGGTAACACCGTGCCACGCACTGGCCGCGGTCGATCCGGATGTTTTCCTGGAGGTCGGAGACCTCGTCAGGTTCGAGACCGAGCTCGAGGAAATACCGGCTCACGAGGTGCCGCACATCGGCGGCATGCATGTGCAATCGCATGAAGGGCAACCTCCTGTTGCGGACTGACGATCCGACGTCTTGTCGATCGGGGCGGAACCTTACGACGGCTTGGCTTCCGACGGAAGGCTGCTTTGTCGCACCGATCCTCAGCCTTTAGGGTGATCGGCCCGACGGCTTCCCGGCGATAACCGGATTGCATGAAGACGCCCCATCCGGCATGCCGTGACAGGTTTATCAGGCTTGCCCCGCCCCTAGAGTCGCTCCGTCCAGTCGGCCTTCCGGTAGCGGCTTGCTAGCAGTGACTCGACGCGATCCCGCGGAAACCAGCGGGAAACGCGGGATGCGCCGAAGGCCTCCCGCACGGCCTCGCGGATCACGCCAAGGCCGAGGCCGACATTCGTGAGGAAGTCGCGGTGGGGGCGGGAGCCGCGGTAGTCGGGCTCCCGCGGCGGATGGGGAAGGAGGGAGTCGATGAGCGAGAGGTCGAAGGCGTCGAGAAACGTCCCGTGGTAGAGCACCGCCCGCTTCTTCACGCGGAGAGAGTTGCCGGAAAACTTCCGGTCGCCGACGACGAGGTCGCTCGTGCCCCGCCGTACCGCGGGCAGGCCTCGCCGCACGAAGGCCTCGCACAGAGGCGCGAGGAACCGCTCGTGGAGCCGGTCGATCGAGGGCATGTCGGCCGAGAGCCGCTCGATCACCGAGTAGACGACGCAGCCGGGGCCGAGCACGATCGTGGCGCCGCCGCTGGGCCGCCTCACGATCCTCGCCCCGAGCCTGCGGCAGGCGTCGCGATCGACCTCCTCGTCGAGGCGGCTGCTCGAGCCGACGACGACGACCGTCTCGCGGGGCGTCCAGAGCCGCACGCACTGCGAGGCGGCCGGGCCCGGACCATCTTCGCCCGACGCGGCCGCCGGCGAAGGCCCCTCCGTCGATTCCCCGTGAAGTTCGTCGAGGATCGCCTCGTCGAGGGCAAGATTCTCCTCCACGCCCGCCGGCTCCGTCTCGATCCAGACCGAGCCTGCGGCCTGGGGCTCCCGAAGCGGCGTTGGCATGGACATGGCGGGCCGTGGTCCTACACTTCATGCGGAAAAACCGGTCCGCGCACCCATCCTCCTACGGCATGACCAACGATCCGGCGCCCGCTCCCGACACGATACCCCATCGCGGCCCAGGCCGGGAGGCTGCCCGTGTCCAGGAGGCTGCGCGGGCCGACGACTTCCTGCCGCCGGTCGAGCCGCCGAGCGCCGGCTTCCTCGTGCAGCTTTTCCTCGTGCCGGCGGTGATCGTCGCGATCATCGTCTCCGTCTGGCTCGCGTTTCACTGGATCGCGCACCTCGGCAGCGATCCGCAGGCGCTCGTGCGGACGCTGCGGCGCGACAACGAGGGCCGCTGGCAGGCCGCGCTCAACCTCGCCAACGACCTGCGGGGCCCTGGCGGCGCGACGCTCAAGGCGGATGAATCGCTCGCGCGGGATCTTGGACAAGTGCTCGACGACGAGGTGAAGTCGGGCCGGACCGGGGAACAGTCGCAGACGCTCCGCATCTATCTCTGCCGCGCCCTCGGCGAATTCACGACGCCCGCCGCCGCGGCGCCGCTCGTGCGGCTCGCGT
This sequence comes from Pirellulales bacterium, assembly GCA_044337015.1. Taxonomy (GTDB): domain Bacteria; phylum Planctomycetota; class Planctomycetia; order Pirellulales; family UBA1268; genus UBA4655. Next base: position 519 of record JBIIOJ010000242.1, on the reverse strand, counting down.
CGGGGGAAGGCGACCCGCAGGTCGTTCGGGCCGCCGTGGAGGGGCTGGCCCTGCTCGCCTCGAACCTCCGCTCCGGCGGGACCTCGGCCGACGACGAGCTTTCGACCCAGATCCGCGACGCCGTGATCACTGCGAGCCGTTCCCAGGACCCTGCCGTGCGGAGCAGCGCCGCCTTCGCGCTCGGCGTAATCGGGGGTGAGCCAGCGGAGAAGCGGCTGGGGGAACTCGTGCTGTCTGGCGAGAACGACGCGAAGTCGGCCGACATCCGCTACAACGCGGCGACGGCGCTTGCGAGGCTCGGCCGCGAGGAGGCGTTCGAGCCGCTCGCGGAGATGCTCTCGCTGCCGGAGGAGCCGGCCCCCGAGGGGCCGCAGAGTCCGGAGGCCGCGGCGGCCCTCCAGTCGCGGCGGTACAAGCGGGCGATGGTCGTCGTGAACGCGTTGCGGGGCGTCGCGTTTCTCGTGGACGCAGGAGCCAAGGACGTTCCCGACCGCATCGAGTCGCTCGTCGAGTCGCTCG
>JBIIOJ010000241.1:0-5206 GCA_044337015.1 Pirellulales bacterium | reverse complement strand
TGCGGAGATAGAAGCAGCGGGCATATTCGAGACAAAAGAGCGCATGCACGGGGCCCGCGCGATCGGCGAAGAGCGTGCAGTTGTTGTAGGTCACTTCATCGTTGGTCGCGAGCTTCTGCTCGAGCGCCGCGGGGTTCTTCTGCTTCGGGCCCGGAACGTCGGCGAGCCTGTGTGGCTCGCCCCAGGTGCGGCCGCCGTCGGTGCTGCGGCGCAGCAGGATGTCGATCGTTCCCCAATCGCCGCTCGCGCTCTTGCGGGCCTCGCAGGAGGCGAGCGCGGTCCCCTTCGCCGTGACGATGATTCCCGGAATGCGGTAGAGCATGTAGCCGCCGGTCTTCGCCTGAAACACGTCGATCTTTTCCAGGAGAGGCTTTTTCACGAGCGGCTCGGCCGCCGAAAGGCTCGCGGGGAGCGCCAGCGCAAGGAGGATCGCGGTTGCAATGCCGCCGATCGATGTTCGGAAAATCAAGGCGTGCACGCGAAAGCCTCCGGACCGACATGATATGATATTTCACGAACCGCGAACAGTTTGCCCGCTGCCCTGCCCACCATGAAATCACTCCCCAGACTTCTCTTTGTCTTCTGCTTGCTGGCGGGATCTGCGGCTGTCGCGACGGCAACTCCGCCATCGCATCAAGCCGAGTTCGTCGTCGCACCGGAAGTGGTCATCGCTCACACGCCCGACCGCAGCTTCATCGGCCCCGGCACGTTCCGGCTCGAGATCGGCGACATCCTCATGGCCGCGCCGTGGGGGCGGCCGCCGACGAACTTCGAACAGCTCGCGGCGACGTTTCCCGTGCCGATGCTCTACCGCAGCACCGACGGCGGCCGGACCTGGCGGGAGCAGGGCCGCCTGAAGATCGAGTGGCCGCTCAAGGGCATGGTGAGCGACCAGGGCATCAGCTTTCTGCGCTTGAAGGATGGCCGGCTCGCCATCGTTTTGCCCCGCCACGTGGAGGGACTGCACGGCGGCGGCGTGCCCGCGATCTCGTTTTCAAGCGACGACGGGGCAACCTGGTCGGCGGCGAAGATGCTGATCGAAGAGGACGCCGCCTACTACGTGATGAATGACCGGCTGATCCAGCTGAAATCGGGCCGGCTCCTGGTGCCGGTGTCGAGAAAGGCGGGGAAACACGAGGGGGACAGCGACGAGTCGCTGGCGATGCTCTCCGACGATGGCGGCGCGTCGTGGCGGCTTTCACGCGGCCGGGCGCGGCTGGACAAACCCCGCGGCATGCAGGAGCCCTGCGCCGTCGAATTGGCCGATGGCCGCGTGCGGCTGCTCGCGCGCACCGGCGCGGGCAGCATCCATACATCGATCTCGGCCGATGGCGGCGAGACCTGGTCGGAGCCCGAGGCGACGACGCTCGAGTCTCCCTGCTCGGCGCTCACGCTCCGCCGCGCACCCGACGGCCGGCTCGTCTGCTTGTACAACCACGTCAAGCCGCTCCACGAGGGGGCGTTCTTTCCGCGCACGCCGCTTGTCTACGCTCTCTCATCCGACGACGGCGCAACGTGGTCCGCTCCCGTCGTGATCGACGCCTCGGGGGTCGAGCACCGCGATCGGCAAAACATCTACCCCTCCCCCTGCTTCACGCCCGAGGGCATGGTCGTGGTCTGGTCGACACACGGCGCCGATCCGAAAGGCAGCTTCGCCGGGCAGTACGACGAGAAGATCGGCGGCGGCAAACGCGCGATCATCGCGTACTGAAGCCGAAAGCCAGGTAGGGCACCCTAACGCCGCTCGATTGGCACGGGCTACCCCTGCAACCCACGGAGTTCCCGGAAGAACCGGATTTTTCATCAGGAGAGGACTTGCCAATCGAAGGATCGGCGCGGGTTCTCGATCGGCGGCTCACACGGCCACGCGGTTGAACTTCTTGTTCGACGGCAGCTCACCGGCGAAGCCATCGGCCTGGAACCCGAACGAGATCTCCGCGCCGGCCGCGATCGTGCCGTTCCAGTCGGCGTTCCGGATCACGTAGCGGGTGCCCACGTGGCTCACGATCACCGCGTTCCAGATGTTCACGATGTTCGCCTTCAGGTCGAACTCCATCGTCCAGCCCGTGATCGCCGTCGTGCCCGTGTTCTTGATCTTCATCGCACCCGTGAAACCGGTGCCCCAGCCGTTCGTCTGCGTGTAGCTGGCCACGACCGCGCCCGTGGGAGCGGGGGTGGGCGTGGGTGTCGGGGTTGGTGTGGGCGTCGGCGTCGGGGCTACGGTGTCGTCGTCGAGGATCGCGCCCGTGGCCGTCGCCTTCGACAGCGTGGCGTTCGTCGGGCTCGTCAGCGTCACGGTGAACGTCTCGTTCGCTTCCGCCGTCGTGTCGCGGGTGACGAGCACGGTCACCTGCTTCTGCGTCTCGCCCGGCGCGAACGTGAGCGTGCCCGAGGCGGCGGTGTAATCGCTGCCGGCGAGCGCCGTGCCGTTGGCTGTGGCGTACTTCACCGTCACCGTCTGTGTGCTCGCCGCCGAGAGCGACGCGGTGAACGTGACGGGCGTGGCCGTGATCGAACCGCCCGTACCTGCCACCGCCGGGAACTGGAACTGCACGGCCTTGAGCGGATCGACCTTGGACGTGTTCACCGTCTTCCAGTCATCGGCGAGGATCCCGCCGGTATCACCGGAGTTGGGGTTCCACGACCAGTAGGTCCAGCTGACGCCCTGCTGCCCGCTCTTGAGATCGATCGCCCCGTTGCCGTCGAGATCCCCCTTCAGATAGTTCACCATCTTGGAATACCACGCCTGGTCGCTGGCCGTGGCGAGCTTGCTGCCGAATTCACCCAGCAGGACCGGCGCGGTGCCGGTGCGGAAGAGATAGCCCCAGTTCTTGTCCCAGACCGCGGGCAGGTTGGCAGGGTAGGAGGGGTCGCTGAAGTAGCTCTGTGCGTAGACGCTCGAAGGGTAATCGTGCGCGGAGTAGACGAGCCGGCCGGCCGTGTTCAGCCGAACCGGGGAAGCACCGGCATTCGAGAGATTGCCTCCCCACCAGTAGCTGCCCGAGGAGGCGGTCTCGATTCCTTCCACGATCACGAGCAGATTCGGGTTGGCGGCGAGCACGGCGTTGCCGCCCCGCTCCGCGGCCAGCCGCCAGTCGTTCGCGCCGCCGTCGCCCCACGTGGCCGGCCCGTGCGGCTCGTTGTGGAGGTCGATGCCTACCACGGTCGAGTTGCCTGCGTATCGCCCGGCGAGCATGGAGAGGTTGGCGATCCATTTGCTCTCGGGATACGCCGCGGTGTACCAGAGGCCGGAGGCATTGGCGCTGTTGCCGGCCTCGGAGCGGTGGTGGTCGAGAACGATCCTGATCCCGATCTGCCCGGCGTAGGCCACGATCTTGTCCATGATCTTCAGGCCGGTGAGCCCCTGCAGGTCGGCGTTCTTCGAGAAGTCGATGCCGTTGGGCGTGCTGCCTCCGTCGAACAACTGGTCGCTGTAGGGCAGGCGGATCGTGTTGAAGCCGAGCGACTTCATCTGATCCATCATCTCCTTGTAGCCGCGGGCCCAGAGGCCGTGCGGGGCGAAGTTCGTGGTTTCGAAGCCGAACCAGTTCACGCCGGCGATCCGCACCGTGGTGTTGTTGGCGTCGAGGATCTGGCTGCCGGAGGTGCGCAGGTAGCCGTTGGCCACGCTCGCCTGGGGATTGCCTTCGGCGAGGGACACGTCACCGATCGTGATGGCCGGCAGCGTGGCGGGTGGAGCCACCGGCGGCGTGACGGGGTTGGTCGCCCCCGCGATCACCGGATCGCTGCCGTAGTCGCCCCAGGCAATGCTGAAGCCGCCCGCTGGCATCGTGGGAATACCGGCCGCGGTGTTGGAGAGCTGGCCCGCGGGCCCGGGGTTGTCACGGTTGATCGACCACATCGCGATCATCCCCAGCCCCTTGGCCCGGGCAAACGTCTCCAGGCGATCGGCGTCCTGGAGCGTGAAGACTTCGCTCGTGATGTCGTTGACGCCGATCATCGGTGTCACGCCCAGCTGGTTCCAGCCAAAGGATTGGCCCTGGCTCGTGAAGAGCGTCGTCATCTGCGCATAGGTGGCGTTGGCCGCGTCGATCGCATACTCGCCCATCGATTTGGCCGCCGGTGGCGCGGCGCTGTCGCCGTAGTCCATCGCCATCACGTTGACGCCATCGACCTTCACGCCGGCCACGAGTGCGATCTTCACGGCGTTCACGCCGTCCTGCGTGAGCCCCTGCGGCAGCACCGGCAGCGTGAGCCACACCCCCAGGGCGGGACGGGTCTTCTGCACCTGCGCGATCGCGTCCATCTGCAGCCTGAGCGTCTGGGGTTCGGCGATCGCCGCCCCCTCGATGTCGAAGTCGATCTTGGTGAGCTTGAGCGTGTCGACCATCGAGCCATAGGCGGTCGCCAGGGCCGCGGCGCCCAGTCCCTTCTGGGCGTAGTACTGCGCCAGCGACTGCCCCGCGGCCCCGCCCAGCGACACCATCACGTCGCCGCCGGCGGCCCGCAGCGCGTTGATCTCGCCGCGGATCGCCACGGCCTGCTCGTTGCTCGAGTCGAGCGTGAGGACGTCGTAACCGCCCCAGGCCAGCTTGCCGGTGGGGCTGGCCTGCATGAAGCCCAGCGTGAACAGACCCACTCCATATTTCCTGGCGAGGCCGTCGAGATCGGGCACGGGGTACTGCCCCATGTCGACGTAGGGGGCGAAGAACTGCTCCTTCCACAGGTCGCCTTTGGCGGGCGTCGTGGGGGTCGGGGTCGGCGCCGGGGTCGGGGCGGGCGCTGCGGCGCCCGAGAGCACGAAGTTCGACGGCGCATCGGTGCCGGCACCGGCATTGAAGCCGACCCCCTGCGCCGCCCCGACGGCGAGCGCGCGATTCCAGTCGCAGCCCTTGATCACGTACTGCGAGCCGGTATGGCTGACGATCTGTGCATTCCAGATGTTCGTGATCGAGCGGTTGTAATTGAACGTGAGTTGCCAGTCGGTGAGCGTCGCACTGGTGTCGTTGGTCAGCGTCAACTGCCCCTGCAGCCCCGATCCCCAGTCGTTGACGGTGGCGTAGCCGACTGCGAAGGCGAGCCGCTGCTCGAGCTGATCGAAAGCGGCGAGCGTCGGGCGGCCACGTCGGGGCCGGCGGCCCGTCGTGTCGGATCGACCGAACAAAAGGGCTGCGATGCCACGGGATCCGAGAGCCAGGAACCGGTTTCGGGAATTCATGGGGCACCTCTGGGTTGGGAACTGTGG
>JBIIOJ010000240.1:0-5215 GCA_044337015.1 Pirellulales bacterium | reverse complement strand
CGTATGCAGACAAGCGAAGCAAGGATTGCGGAGCGCAGTCTGCATCCGAGCGAGCGAAGGACAGGATGTCCGTAGCGAGCGTCCGGCGAGCGGCACACGGGCAGCCCCGAACCCAGTAGAGTTGACGTGCCGAAAAAGCGTCGTGAAAAAACAGGCCCCAAACCCGGCGGCGATCAGGCCTTCCAGCCGGTGAGCGAGTTCATCGCGCCGACGAGTTCCTTCACCGCGGCGATGCTGTGGTCGAGGGCAGCCCGCTCCGAGGGCTCGAGTGAAAGCTCGATGATCTTTTCAACGCCACCGGAGCCGAGCACCACCGGCACGCCGACGAAGTACCCGCCGACACCGTACTCGCGGTCGCAGTAGACGGCGCAGGGCACGACCCGCTTCTTGTCGCGGACGACCGCCTCGACCATCTGCGTGGTCGCCGCTGCCGGGGCGTAGTAGGCGCTGCCGGTCTTGAGCAGGCCCACGATCTCGGCGCCGCCGGTCCGGGTGCGGGAGACGATCTGCTCGAGACGGTCGGGCTTGATGAGCTGCGTCACCGGGATGCCGCCCACGCTCGTGCAGCTCGGGATCGGCACCATCGTGTCGCCGTGGCCGCCGAGGAGCATCGCGGAGACGTCCTCCACGCTCACGCCGAGCTCCATGGCGAGGAAGGCGCGGTAGCGGGCCGTGTCGAGGACGCCCGCCTGGCCGATGACGCGGGCTGAGGGGAATCCGGTCACCTGGAAGAGCCGCTGCACCATCGCGTCGAGCGGGTTGCTCACCACGATCACCACGGCCTCTGGGCTGGTGTCGCGGATCTTTGCGGCACAGTCGCCGACGATCTTGGCGTTCGTGGAGAGCAGGTCGTCGCGGCTCATGCCGGGCTTGCGGGCGATGCCTGCGGTCACGACGACGACGTCGCTCTTCGCAGTCGCAGCCCAGTCGGTCGAGCCGGTCAGGGCCGCGTCGAATCCGACGATCGGGGAAGCCTGAAAGAGGTCCAGCGCCTTGCCGGCGGGCATCCCCTCGGTCGCCGGGATGTCGAGCAGGACGATGTCGCCGAGTTCCGCGGCCGCGCACCAATGGGCGGTCGTGGCACCGACGTTTCCAGCTCCGATGATCGAGATTTTCGCACGTCGCATGGTGGGCTCCTGGATGTTTTTCGGGCTCGTTTCCTACTCGATCTCGACGCGGTCGGGCAATGCCTCGCGGTTTCTTCGGCCGCTTTTGCGGGCCATCGACCATGCCGCCAGCATCATGGCGATCGCAAGCGTCGCGGCGAGGCCCATGAACACCCAGCCGAGCGTCGACGTGAGATCCTTGGTCGACGGGGCGGGCTTCCAGACGGCCTGCCGTCCGATGAACAGCGGCGTCTCCCGCCGCTCCTTCGCTCCCCGTCCGGCCTTCCCCGCGTCGACCTTTCCACTGTCGTCTTTTTCCTTGTCATCACCCGGCAGCGAGTAGGCGTATTGCTTCATCGCGAAGCCATCCACCTCGACCCATTCCGACATCGAGTCTCCGAACGGCATGTCCGACGGCAGCGAACGCACGCAGCAGACGACCGGGAAGCTGTCCTGAATCGTCTTGCCGATCTGGATCGTCGGCGTCGGGAGGAAGACGTAGAGCTCCCAGTAGTGGTCGGAGCCGAGTTCGACCCGGCGGGCCGGGTCGTCCACGGCGATCCGCATCGCCCGCCGCGCCACGCCCGACAAACGCACCGGATCCCCCCGGTGGGATTCCATCCATCTCGCTCGCGGGTCGATGAGCGGGATCGGGTCCTCGATGGGCGTCGCCACCTTCTCGATGCCGGCCCTGGTCCCCCGCCCCACCGCCGAGAGCATCGCGTAGAAGGCGTCGGCATCGGCCGCCAGCAGCTTCGAGCCGTCGACGACCTTGTCGAAGAGCCCGTAGTCCATGCCGAGCCGGCCGAGCGGCGTGTCGGGAAACCATGCGACCCGCGGCGACACGAGGAGCAGCCGGCGAGGGTCGGCCGGCCACTCCGACCGCGACGGATCGGCCGCCGTCGGCGTTGGCCCGTTCGCCCCGCCCGTGGCAAGTCCGCTCACTGCGACCCCGACGGCCGACGACCGCTCCTCGATCGCCGCCCACCGCTTCCACGACTTCGGCGCCGCGTCGGTGATCACGTCGATGATCCCGCCGTCATCCGCGACGATCCTCACGAGGTCGAACGATCCGCGGTTGTGGAGTTCGGCCTGGTCCGGCGGAAGCTTCACCGGGGCCACGAAGACGGCGCGGCCGTCGACGCGGACGAGCCGATCGCGAAAAAGGTCCGGCGACCGGAGGGCCTCCTCGAGCCGGCCGGCATGAGTCCGCCACTCCGTCGCGGCGGCGGACGGGGCCGAGAGAAGCCTCATGAGCAGCCGCAGGCAAAGGTTCTGCTTCGCGTCCGACCAGCCTGTTTCCGCGTCGAGCGATCCGCGGGCTTCGGCACCGAGCTTGAAGGTGTCGAGGTAGGTCGCGAGCGACTGGCGGACCCGCACCGGGACCTCCGCGGGGCCCTCGTCGGCGGCCCCGGCGATTCCCGACAGCAACGCCACCGCCACGATCACCGCCATACGGGCCAAATGCCGATTCATCCGTCGCTCCTTTCATCCGGTGGCACCCCTCGCTCAGCCGAGGACGCGTCGGAAGTTGCTGCGAGATCTTCCCGCGAGAGCCTCTGGAGCGCCTCCTCGGTCGACTCCGTCTCGACGCCGGCCAGCTCCGAGAGGTCTCCGGTCGGCTCCTCCGGTTGCCGCGACGGACCGCGGTTGGCGAGCCACGCCGCCACCGCCGAGAGGACGACCACGGCGAACATGGTCGCCATGGCGATCGATCCGATCCAATCCATCGGGGAGGATCTCTCCCTGCCTTCGATGGAATACGGCACTCGCGACACGACGAGCGGCGCCGTGCGGATCGCGTCGGTGGCCTGGTAGGCCCACCGCTTGAAAAAGTAGCCGACGACCTCGATTCGCTCCTCGATCCTCTCCCCGGTGGGGAAGCCGGGCGGAATATCGAGGAAATAGACGACGACGGGGGTCGGGGGCCCGAGGTCGGGCCGCACCCAAGCCTGCCAGTAGCCGGCGATGTTCGAATCGTTCGTGGGCGCCTCGACGTACTGCAACCGCTTGAGCAGCCCCGTGAACTTCACGAGTCTGCCGCGGAACGCCTTCGGCTGGCCGAAGAGTTCCGCAAACGAGACGCTCGTCGCCGGCGATTTCCGGAGCACCGAGGGGTCGGTACTGCGGAGCGTCTGCCAGAGCGAGAACCACGCCTCCCGGTCGCCGTCGCGAAAGACCGTGTCATCGCGGACGGTTGCGAGCGACCGCGCGGGAGCGCCGAGATCGAGCGCCTTTTCGTCCACCGCTTCCGGCCGTTCGGGCTCGATCACGACGGCATCGGGGACCATCTCGCCCGCGAATGGCACGACCGTGTCCACCTGCTCGAGCCTGGGATCGTCGTCGCGGCGGACGTAGCTCCGTTCGAGCCAGCCCGCCACGAGGAGCACCACGAGGGCCAGCGGCATCCAGGTCCAGAACAGCCTCCGTTGCTCTCCCCGGCCGAGGTAGTTGCGGGGCCGACCCGATGTCTTTTTCATGGCTTCGACAGGCTCGCCGGCGAGTCCGCCGCGGCGGCCGGCTGCCGGTTCATCCGCCGCATCTCACGCCAGACGTAGAGCCCGAAGGAGCCGGCCAGCGCGAAAGGCATGCCGAGCATGATGAGGATGCTGAGAGCGTAGCCGCGGGCGACGTTCATCGTCTCGCCCGACTGGCCAGCCAGCGAATCCTTACAGTTGGGGCAGGCGAGGCACTCGCCCGCCCAGGCCGCAACGACGAGGAACACCGCCGCCGCCAGGAGGGACCGTGCAGCGATCGATCGACTCATGGCAACCACCTCACTCATCAGTATAGACCGGCCACGGCTCCCGCGGCGGGGCCGGGGAAGAGGTGGTAGAGCATGAGGTAGATCACGACGCCGGTCACCGAGACATAGAGCCAGATTGGCATGGTGACCCGGCCCAGCCGGCGGTGGGCCTCCCAGCGGCCCCGCCAGGCCAGGAAGAACATCGCGACCGCGAGAATCGGCACGAGCACCGCCAGGATGATGTGGGAGACGAGGATCGTGAAGTAGACGAGCCGCGCCATGCCCTGCCCCGCGAACGGCACGTGCCCCACGAGCCAGTGGTAGGAGAGGTAGCACACGAGGAACACCGCCGACACCGCGAAGGCCGCCACCATCGCCGCGCGGTGGGCCTGCCAACGCCCCTGTCGGATGAGGATCCAACCCGCGACCAGGAGAACCGTCGCGGTCGCGTTGAGCACGGCGTTCACCGTCGCCAGCGGATGCACGGCGAGGACCGCCGCAAGGCCCGTCGTCATGCGCCCCCCCTCTCCTCGGCGAGCAGTTGGCGCAGGAGTTTCTTCATCTCCCGCACTCGGTCGGCCTGGAGGAGGTGGAAGCTGCCGCGGAGCCGCCCCTCCCGGTCGAACACGACGCCCCGCTCGGAATGCACGCCGACCTCGGCCGGCAGCAGGAAGGTCTTGTTGGCGACCTGCTTGATCACGGCCATGTCTCCGGTGAGGAACTTCCACCGCGCGGGGTCGGCCTCAAAGCGGTCGGCATAGCGACCGAGGGCCTCGGGGGTGTCGTTCTCGGGATCGCAGGTGAGGCTCACCGCGACGAGCGAAGGATCGTCGACCTCCCTGAGGATTTCCGCGATCGACTGGTTCTCACGGAAGCAGGGACCGGGACAATTCGAGAAGAAGACGCTCCCGAACCAGACCTTTCCGCGGAGCGACTTCGAATCGAAAGGCTCGCCGTCGGTGCCGACGAGCGTGAAGTCCGCGGCCGGCTCGCCGGGAGCCATCCGCTCGGGCGCGGGAAGCGGCGCCTGCCTCGATTCGAGGCCGCTCGTCGGCGCCGACGCAGGGCCACAGCCGGCGGGGAGCAAAGAAAAAAGGAATATCGTCAGGCTCCCTGCGGATCTCATCAGGGTCAATGGGCCTCCGGCTCTGCGAGCGGCGCGTTTGCCGAGGCCCGCTCCAGGAGCACCTGGTCACTCGGCCGGGCCATGTAGAGCAGCCGTTCCTGCGACAGCATCCGCGACCGCATGCCGATGTCCGGGATCAGCATGATCACGAGAAAGATCGCCATCATGGCCGCCGGGATCGTGAGGACGTATTTCCAGTTCGCCTCCCAGAGCACGTGCATGAAGAAGAGCACGACG
>JBIIOJ010000239.1:0-5240 GCA_044337015.1 Pirellulales bacterium | reverse complement strand
GCCCTCCGCGATCGCCGCGCTCGAGCGGTAGGACTGCCCGCCGCCTGCCGCCTTCATCCGCCAGCGGATCGCGGGGGCGACGTCGGCCGTCGCAGCGACGTCGATGCGGTAGAACGTCCCTCCCTCTGTGCCGAAGAAGACGGCAGTGCCGAGGCCTGCCGGGGTCGTGCCCGTCGGGCCGTCGATCGCCACTTCTCCCGTGGGCCTGCCCGTCGCGGCGTCGATCGCGTGGAGCCTTCCGTCGCAGCCGGCGATGAGGATGCGGCCGGCGACGACCGTCGGCATGCAGCGAATCTGGTCGGCGATCGAATGGCTCCAGATCTCCTTGCCGTTCGCGGCCGAGAGGCACACGAGCGACGCATCCTGCGAGCCGACGAGGATCCTCGCCTGTCCGCCATCGGCCGGATCGACCATGACGCTCGGTCCGCCGGAGATCTCGCCATCCCGCTCGTGCTCCCAGGCGATCTTGCCGGTTTTCGCATCGAAGGCCCGCACGACGCCGAACGAATCGCCAGCGACCACGAGCGATGCCGGGCCACCGGACGATTCCGCGACAGTCGTCACGAATGCCGCCGCCGCGGAAAAGCCCGCCTCGCCCTTGAGCGACCAGCGGGTTTCACCGGTCGAGAGGGAGAGGGCGTGAAACGTGCCGTCGAGGTCGCCGACGTAGACCATGCCGTTGGCGATGATCGGCGTCGCCTCGAAGGCAGTTCCGTCGAACCGCCGCTGCCACGCCTCGCGGAGCGGAAGCGTGACGGTCGAGCCCGAGCGGCCGCTGCCCTCGACACAGCCACGTGCCATCGGCCATGACTCCGCGTCAGCCTCCGTGAATGGGGCCTCTCCCGCGATGGCCGCCGACGCGATCAGCGCCAACGCCAGCGTTCGCAAGCCCGTGCCCGCGATCATGACGCGGCCTCGTAGAGTTGCCGCAGTTCGTCGACGACCACGGGCCGCGGATTGAAGCCCGCGGTCCATTGCGTCGCGGCTGCTTCGGCGAGTTGTTGCGAGTCGGGCCGCTCGATGCCGAGCCCGCGGAGCGATGTTTCGAGCCCCGACGAGCGGAGCGTCGCCGTGAGCCAGTCGGCGAGACGGTCGGCCGCGTCGGCATCCTCGTTCTCGCCGGAGAGGTCGGCCCAGAGTTCGGCGTACCGCTCCCACGCATGTCGGCCGTTGAAACGCACGACGTGTGGCAGCACGACACCGACCGCCTGGCCGTGGACGACTCCGTGACCGGCCGTGAGCGGGTTGGCAAGGGAGTGGGCCGCGCCGAGCATCGAGTTTTCGATGGCGATGCCCGCCCAGGCGGCCGCGAGCTGGACGGCGGCCCTCGCCTCGAGATCGGCTCCGTCGGTGAGCACCCTCGGGAAATTCCGGCAGAGCAGCCGCCAGGCTTCCCGAGAGAACACCCTCGAAGCGGGCGTGGCCGCGAGGCTCACATGGCTCTCCACGGCGTGGGAGATCGCGTCGATGCCGGTGAGGGCGGTGACCCCGGCCGGCTGCGTGAGCGTGAGCCGCGGGTCGAGGATCGCGACCCGGAAGGCGGCCGCAGCGGCGCCACAGGCCATCTTCATGCCCGTCTCGGCGTCGGAGATCAGGGCAAACGACTGCGTCTCGCTGCCGGTGCCCGCGGTCGTCGGCACGGCGATCGACGGCAGCATCGGCCCCTTCGCCCGGTCGCGGCCGTGGTAGTCGCGCATCGTGCCGCCGAGCGAGTGGAGGAAGTTGATCCCCTTCGCGCAGTCCATCGAACTGCCGCCGCCGATGCCGACGATGATGTCGGGCCGAAACGCCCTCGCGACCGCGGCCCCCGACTCGACGTGCTGCGTGGTCGGATTCTCGGAGAATCCGGAGAAGCACTCGACGTCGAGCCCCGAGCGACGGAGCGACTCCGACCCAAGCGACGTGTGCCCCGCAGTGACGACCCCGGGATCGCTCACGACGAGGGCGCGACGGCAGCGAAGCTCCATCGCGATCCCGCCGAGTTTCTCGACGGCTCCCTCGCCCGCCACGAGGCGGGTCGGGCAGCGAAAAACGAACGACGAGGCGGGGAGCGTCATGGGAGTGAAAGGCGACGCGGGTTCAGGCGGTCACCGCGGCCTCGGCCCGGAGTTGGAGCGCCCGCGAGCGGTAGAGGAAGTCGATGATGTTTCCCTCGTGAGGCTGGAGCCAGTCGAGCTTGGTCGTCGGGATTTGACCAAGATTGAGCCGGTCGATATGCGTGCAGCCGACGAGCCTCGACTGGAAGGCCGGGTCTTCGGTGATCGCCGTTCCGACGAGCGTGGGGCCGATCGCGTCGAGCAATCGCTCCTGCGGACACTCGACCACGCTCACGAAGGGAAACATGTATTCCGCCCGGGCGATCTCCGGCTCCGGGCTCCCGCAGTGGACGACCGTGGGCCGCAGCCAGCCACATCGCTCCCCCTCGACGAGCCTGGGGCCGTAGGGTTCGGTCGCGTGGGTCACGCCGGGGGCTTTCAGCCCCGCCTCGATCTGCCCCCAGATGGCCTTGGCGGCGCCTGGGATCGTGAATGCGGCGAGCTTCGCGTCGGGGTCGTCCGGCGGCTTCACGTCCACCGGGCCGAGTCGGGCGGCGATCGCCTCGGCGATGCGTTTCGTGTGTCGGCTCGCGTAGATCGCCGAGGCGTTGATGCAGCCGCGGCCGCTGTTGACGGCGACGCTCTCGATCATGACGTCGAGATGGCTTTCCCAGTCGTCGACGCAATCATCACCCAGGACGATCTTCGAGAAGCCGGGCCCGTGCACCTGCACGCCCGGGTTGCCGCGGTACTGCTCGACGGTCTTCGCGCTGCCGAAGATCATGCTGCGGCGGCAGCCGGTGAGAATCCCGGCACCCACGTCGGTCGCGCCAGGATACAGCGAGATTGCCTCGGCCGGGATCCCTGCCTCGACCATCGCGGAGGCCATGCGGTAGGGGGTCCACGGCTCCTGGCCGCCCGGCTTCATGACGAGTCCGACGCCGAGCGCGATCACGGGCAGCCAGAGCGTGTGCACGCCGGGCGAGTTGGAAGGGAGCACGAGGCCGAGCACCGGCGACTGGCACTGGTAACTCACGACGACTCCACGGTGCTCGCTGCCGTAGCCACGCCAGAGGATCGCTGGATCGAGGCCACGGGAGAGCGCGTCGAGCATGCGGTCCATGTTCGAGAGCACGAAGAGGTTCTTCTGCATGTTGGCGCGGCAGAGGCTCTCGGGCAGCCCGGTCGTCGCCGACTGCTGCTTCACGAAGTCGTCGGGCGACTGCCTCGCATCGCCCACCTGCAGCGTGCCGTGGGCGTAGAGATTGCCCGCGGTCTGGAGACGCTCGACGATCTCCTCGGGATCGATCGCCATCAGTGCCTCGCGGGCCCGCTCCGCCTTCTGGAGGTCCCGTCCGACGATCGCGCCGCCGACCTGGCTCACCTCGGCCACCGGCTCCCCGGTGAGGAAGTGGACGAGCATCTCCCGCTCGAGCGACTCGTAGGGCTTGCCAAAACGCCAGGCGGGAAGGTGCATGGAGGGCCTCGGGGGGGGCGGGTTCTCGGATACCGGTCAAACGACCTGACCATTGTAACCACTGCGAGAAGCCGGCCCCGCTTCACGCGATGGCGTCGAGCGGGCTGCGGACCGCGAGGCCGGGGCGGTTCATGACGTGCAGGTAGACCATGGTCGTGCTCACGTCGGAGTGCCCGAGCAGTTCCTGGACGGTGCGGATGTCGGCACCCCCTTCGAGCATGTGCGTCGCGAAGCTGTGCCTGAGGGAATGGGGAACTGCTTGCTTGAGGATGCCCGTCCGCCTGACCGCCCGCTTGAAAGCGGAGGCGAAGAATTGCTCGGAGACATGGTGCCGCCTGACGGCCGCGGTTCGCGGGTCGCGGGCCATCTGGCGAGAAGGGAAAAGCCACTGCCAGACAAACTCGTGGCAGGCGCTCGGATATTTTCGTTCGAGGGCATGCGGCAGGAAGACGCGACCGAACCCGCTCTCGAGATCGTCGGCGTGAAGACTCCTGACGGCATCGATCTGTCGTTCGAGCATGTCGCGGGACCGCTCGGGCAGGACCGTGATCCTGTCCTTGTCGCCCTTCCCGGAGCGAACGACGATGTGACCCTCGTGGAAACAAACGTCCTTGACCCGCAGTCGGCGACACTCCTGATGTCGCAGTCCGGCGCCATACATGATGGAGAACATGAGCCGGGCAGGGCCCTGGAAGTGCCGAAGAAGAGACTCGATTTCATTTCGGCTGAGCACCACTGGAAGCCGCGGTGACCTTGTGGCCGGGGCGATGTCGAGAAACTCGAGATCCCGCCCGAGAACCGTCTGATACAGAAACAGGAGCGCACATTTCGCCTGGTTTTGTGTGGCCGCCGTCACATTTCCCTTCACGGCGAGGTTCGAGAGAAACAGCTTGACCTGCGGCTCTCCGAACTGCGAAAGATCTGCCGATCCGCAGTGAGCGATGAATCGTCGCAGCCATCCGATGTACGAACGCTCCGTCAGCAGGGAGCGATGGCGCAGGCGGAGTTCTCGTCGGGTCTGCTGGAGCAGGGGCGGCTCGTTCGGATCGATGTGCCCGATCAGGTGTCGCTCGTCGAACGTGCCGGGCGGGCTCGTCTCACCCGATCCAAACCGCTCCTGCTCCGCGAGCCGTCCGAGCTTGAGACGTATGCCATGCAGGACGGGCGCTTGCGATCCGAGCGCGAGCGAGTGGTACGCCTCGATCGCCTTCACGGCCTGAAGCCGCTGCCATGCGGGAACGCCCTGACACCTCAGCGACTTCAGGAATGGAATCACGTCGGACTCCGAAACCGGAAGGTCCCCCGACGTTCTTCCGAGGTCGGATGCGTAGCGGCGAATCCAGCGAGGAAACCACTCCTTATCTGCGGGCGGAAACCGGGTGCTCTGCAGCAAGGCACAAAACCGCGCCACGCTCATGGCTGGACTCCACGCACATCTCGGCCGAAGCTCGAGCCGGCCGCAATGGTGGTATTTTGTACATTATCCCACCATGGTCAGCAATCCCCCATTCGAGTTACGCGTGGATCAGGCATGATTGACGGGTAAACGCTGGCATTGGAATAATTCCGTTATCGCGATGCGAGTACTGAATAATTGAATTGTTCGCCGAACGTTGAAGCCGTGCTGACAAACAACCATGAGCCACATCGATATGACAAGCTCCACCCTTAGCAATAGGATCACCCGATACTGGGTCGTCGGCTTTCCCACGATCCTTCTTGCCGTG
>JBIIOJ010000238.1:0-5264 GCA_044337015.1 Pirellulales bacterium | reverse complement strand
CAAGGCGACCGACTTCTATCCGGCCGAGGGATACCACCAGGACTATCTCGTGAAGAATCCTGGCGGCTACAACTGTCACGTGCTCCACGAGTGGTGAGCGCGAACGAACTGATCAGGGCAGTGAGGGCTCATTGCCCGAGAAAGTTCGGTCGGAGACGCTGACCGCCGCTCTCGTGAGGCCGGAGGATGCCGACGAGCGAGCCGTCTGGGGCGATCGCCGCGGCGGCGGCGTGGCCACGGGCTTCCGCGACGTCCACGATGATGCCCCGCGTGAGCCGCCTAAGCCGGTCGTCATCGAGATCGACCTGCGGCAGGTGTGGCACGGCCGCGGCCGCCGGCAACATCGCTCCTTCCGCCTCGAAAGACCGCTCGAGCGGCAGCGATGAATGGCGGGTGAACGGCCCGACCGACTCGCGAGAGAGCGACTCCATCAGGCCGCGGGTGCCCAGGTGAATCGCGAGATCGCGGCCAAGCGCGCGGATGAACGTACCCGACGAGCATGTCACGTCGAGAACGAGCCTCGGCCAGACGTATTCAACGACGGCGAGCCGATCGATCCGGATCGGCTTGGCCGGGATCTCAACCGCGCGGCCCTTGCGGGCGAGGTCGTAGGCCCGCTTTCCGTCGACATGAACGGCGGAGTAGTCGCACGGCCGCTGGAGGAGGTCGCCCGTGAACGCCTCCAGTGCTCGCTCGAGGTCGTGGGCGTCGGGCACGACCGGATCGGCCTCGATCTTGGCCGGCGTCTCGAGGTCGTCCGAGGGGCTCGAGCGGCCGAGGAGGAAACCGCCGACGTACCGCTTCGGAAGCTCCTGCACGAACTCCATGAGCCGGGTCGCATGCCCCACGAGCACGACCACGACGCCCTCGGCCAGCGGGTCGAGCGTGCCAGCATGGCCGACCGCCTTCGTGCGGAGCGCCTTCGCAATGGCATCGACGACGCGGCGGGACGTGACGCCCTTCGGCTTGTCAACCGGGATCACACCCGTGAATGGGAAACGCATAGAGCTCCGCAACCTCTTCAGCCGACTTGCCGCCAACCCTAACCCGCTCCGCGAGCCTTTCGGGATCGTCCACGGCCGGGGCGACGAGCCGACGGAACTTCAGGTCGACGAGCCGGGCCGTCTCGTCGGCGGGCGACCGGGCGTGCCCGAGCGGATAACGAACGAGTCCCTGTGAGAGCGTGCCGAGCGAGGCATGGTCGATCGTGACGGAGGTCGGGATGCCGTCGGGATAGAGGGCGTCGTACTCCGACCCGCCGTGCTCGATCGCGATCGAATCGATGAGCGAACAGATACGGGGATCGGCGATCGCCGCGTCTGCGTAGTCGTCGGGCAGGAGCATGAGCCCGTCCCAGTCGGGCCGGGCGCCGCTCGCCGCCTTGAGGATCGTTCGGGCGAGGATGTAGGGGAGCGAGTGGTCGGCCGACTGCCGCGTGGTCGGCCGCCGCTTCGCCGGATCCGCGATGATCCGGTAGGCCGGCTCGTAGATCGTGACACGGATCGCGCGGATTCCCGCGACGTCTCGGGCGACCTCGGGCGACGCAGCAAAGAGATCCACGAGCGACTGGATCGCCCCCGCCGACTGGTGCTCGTAAAGGCCGAGCTTGAAGTGCATGCCGCGGATCGCGAAGGCGTCGCCATCGCAGCCGAGTTCGAGGTCGAACGGGCTCTCGCCGTCGCCGCAGGGCTCGTTCAGCCGGTAGATCGCCTTGGGATTTCGAAAGATATCGGCCGGGCCGACGAAACCCTCGAGGGCCCGCAGGCCGCTCGCGATCGCCGTCTCGGCCGCGAGCGCGGCCGACGCCCCCTTCGAGTCGGAGAGCTGCTCCCCCGCTCGGATCGCGCGAAAGGGAACGTAGTGCGCCACCACGAGGCCGACCGCCGACTCGACCTGGTCGACCGTGCCGCCGAGGGCGGCTGTGAAAGCCGCGGCAGTCGCAACCGCGCCATGGTGGACGTGGTCGATTGAATACCGCCGCAGCGCGAACACCTCCGCGAGCCGGCCACGAATCTCGTCGATGAGCAGCATCAGCCGCAGTGTGCGGTCGCCGTCGAGGCCCGCGAGCCGGGCCGCGGCAATCGCCGCCGGATAGTAGTCGTTGTGGCCGAACTCACCTGCCGTCCTTCCCGTCGCCGGGTCGTAGCCGAAGTTCGTGCCGTTAGAGTCCCATTCCCGCACGGCCGAAGCGTTGGCCGCGACCGCCGCGGCCACGTTCACCGGCCGCCGCGACCCGAAGCAGATGCCGCCGGCCGAGCCAACGGCGGGCGACTGACGCAGCGCCATCCGCCGCAGCACCGTCGGCGCCCGCGCGGCCGCCGCGATCGCCGATACCCCGCAGCCGACGCTGTCGACGTGGAATCGCTCGAGCAGTTCGAGCGTCGCGGCCGAAGGGCTTCCGAGCCGGCCCGCAAGGAAGTCGATGGCGTATTCCGCGAGACCACGGGCCTGGTTCGTCGCTCGCGAAAGGAGGATGGTTCGTCCGGGGGGCATCGGCAACGTCTCGGGGCCTCGGGGCAAGACCCGATTCTGTCTGCTCACGGTCCAAAGGGGGAGAGGTCCGCCGGCGGCCCGGGCTCGACTACACTCGACGGTCATGAGACAGGAGCAATTCGGGCCCTACCGCGTCGTGAAGCTCATCGGCCGCGGTGGCATGGGGTCGGTGTACGAGGCAGTTGATCCCGGGAGTGGACAGGAGGTCGCCCTGAAGACGCTCGCCTCCCACCTCGCCGACGACGCCGGCCTCCGTCGACGGTTCTTCGCGGAGATCGAGACACTCAAGGGCCTCGTTAACCCGGGCATCGTCCGTTTGCTCGCGTTCGGCGAGCAGGAGGGAATGCCCTACTTCGCAATGGAACTCGTGCGAGGAAAGAGCGTCGAGGACGTGCTCCGTCGCGAGGGTCCGCTCGACTGGAGGCGAGCCCTCCGGATCGCGACGTCGATCAGCCGGTCGCTCAAGGTGGCGCACGACCACGGGGTCGTGCATCGCGATCTCAAGCCTGCCAACATCCTTCTCGGCGACGACGGTTTGACGAAGCTCGCCGACTTCGGGATCGCGAAGCTCTTCGGCAACTCTTCGCTGACCGCCCACGGCAGTGTCGTCGGCACGGCGCAGTACATGGCGCCGGAGCAGGCGGCGGGCCGGCCGACGGACCACCGGGTGGACTTCTACGCGCTCGGGGCGTCGATGTTCGCGATGCTCGCCGGTCATCCGCCGTTCCGCGGAAGCTCGATGATCGAAGTCATTGAGCAGCACCAGACTGCTCCGGCGCCGCGGGTCGCCACGGTGGCCAAGGACGTTCCACCCGCCCTCGATGAATTGATCGACCGCCTGCTCGCCAAGGATCCTGCGGGCCGGCCGGCGACGGCACTGGTGCTCACCCGGCTCCTCGAGGCGATCGATGCGGTTTCGGCGGTCGGAGACGTCGATCCGGCCGCTGAAAAAGGCGAGAGGGGCGGCACGGTGGCAGTCGGGTCCAAAGGATCGGCGGGGGACCCGACTGACCGAACCGCTCCGGAGCAGGGGCGGCCCGACGTCGATCTCCTCGCCGCCACGATCGGCACGGCCACGAGCCCGGCCGCCCGTGGGGCGGCGACCGATGTCCCGAGCCCGACGGAGGTGGCGACGACGCGGGTGGAGCCTGCGAGGCAGAACCGGTTCACGACGGTCGAGAATCTCGCCCGCCTCGAGGAGGAGCGACGCCGTCGGATCGGCAGGTCGCAAACGATCGTGCGGTCGCTCGCCACGCTCGGGATGGTCGCCGCTGCCGCCGCCGCGGCCTATGCCCTCTTGCGGCCGCCGACGGCCGACGAGTCGTACGTGAGGATCATGAAGGTCGTCGACGGCGGCGGTGATCTCCGCGACGCCGAGACCTCGATCAGGAGGTTTCTCGCGAGGCACGGCGAAGACCCGAGGGCCGATCGGATCAAGGGCCTCGCCGCGAGGCTCGAGATCGACGACCTGGAACGCGACCTTCGGAGGCCCCAGCGTCGCTCGGGGGAGAAGCTCGACTCGCCGCAGCGGGATTACCTCGCCGCGATGGAGCGGGCAGAGGAGAGCCCCTCGGCGGGGATCGCCGCGCTCCGCGCTTGGCTCGTGCTCCACTCCGATGGCGACACCTTGCAGGGGGCCAACGGCGACATCTGGCAGGCGCTCGTCGAGCGGCAGATAGAGCGACTTTCCGAGGCGGCCGAGGCGGAGCGGGCGGATGACGCGAAGCGGCTGGCGGCCGCGCTCGACGAGGCGAGATTGCTCGCGGACGAGGCCGCCCGGGAGGCCGACCCGCTCCGTGCGGAGGAATTGCTCACGCGCCGCGCGGCGATCCTCGAGGCGGTGGTGCAACTGTTTGTGGGCCGTCCTCATGCCCGCAACGCGGTGCGGGAGGCCGCCCGACTGCTCGACCAGGACGCGCCCGCCGAAACCCCGCCACGAGAGACTCGATGAACGATTCGACACCGACCCGCCGCCGCAGCCACGAGGCCTTTGCCCGTGCCAAGAGCCTCATACCCGGGGGTGTGAACTCGCCGGCCCGCGCCTTCGGCGCAGTCGGTGGTGAGCCGATTTTCTTTGCGTCGGCCACTGGCCAGTGGATCACCGACATCGACGGCAACCGCTACCTCGACTACATCGGTTCCTGGGGCCCGATGATCCTCGGCCATCGGCATCCGCGGGTCGTCGCGGCGATCCAGGCGACACTCGAACGGGGCACGAGCTACGGCGCTCCCACGGAGGCGGAGAGCGGGCTGGCCGAGCGGATCATCGCGGCCGTGCCCTCGATCGAGAAGGTACGGATGGTGTCGAGCGGCACCGAGGCGGCGATGAGCGCGGTGAGGCTCGCGAGGGGCTTCACGGGCCGCGAACGAATCGTGAAGTTCGCCGGCAACTACCACGGCCACGTCGATTCGCTGCTCGTCGCCGCGGGCTCCTCGGCAGCGACGTTGGGGGTGCCCGACTCTCCAGGCATCACGTCGGGCACGGCGAAGGACACGCTCGTGCTGGAATACAACGAGCCGCAGGCCCTCGAGGACTGTTTTCGCGAGAGCGGGGACCGGATCGCCGCCGTGCTTCTCGAGCCGGTCGTCGGAAATATGGGGCTCGTGAAACCGTCGCGGGAGTTTCTCGACGCGGCCCGACGGCTCACCGAGCGGCACGGCTCGCTGCTCGTCTTTGACGAGGTGATGACCGGCTTCCGGCTGGCGTATGGCGGAGCGCAGGAGGTTCTCGGCGTGAAGCCCGACCTCACGACGCTCGGCAAGATCGTCGG
>JBIIOJ010000237.1:0-5265 GCA_044337015.1 Pirellulales bacterium | reverse complement strand
CACTTCATCGGCATCGAGGGGCATCTCGACAGCGAGCCGCTTCCGGCGGGAGCGCAGCTGCCGCCTCACCAGCTCACGGCCGCCCGCGCGGCGGCCGTGTTCGATTTCTTCACGAGCCGTACGTCGCTGCCCGGGCGGCAGTTGTTTCTCGTGGCCCACGGGCCGAACCATCCGGTCGTGTCCAATGCGACCGCCGCGGGCCGTGCACGAAACCGCCGGATCGAGCTCGTCATCTACCCCGAAACGCTCGCTCCCGCCGCCGGCTCCTGACATGCCTCGCGACGGGGATTTTTCGCGTACAATCCGCGGGCGATGCGTCCAGCGAACCCCACGATCGTCGACTACGGCAGCGGCAACCTGCGGAGCGTTCAGAAGGCGTTCGAGGCCTGCGGCGCGGCGGCCTCGATCACGACCGATCCCCAGGCCGTGGCCGAGGCTGACCTGCTCGTGCTGCCGGGCGTCGGCGCCTTCGGCGACGCGATGAAGGAGCTTTCGGCCCGTGGTCTCGTCGAGCCGATCCGCCGGCACATCGCGCATGACCGCCCTTTTCTCGGGATCTGCATGGGGCTGCAGCTGCTCTTCGATCGCGGCGAGGAGGGGGGCGTCGCCGGCGACTGGCCGAAGGGCCTCGGCGTCCTCGAGGGAGACGTCGTCCGCTTCGACCTGCCGGAGGGGGTGAAGGTGCCCCACATGGGCTGGAACCGGGTCGACTGGCAACGTCGGCCCGACGGATCGCCGCCCGCCGCCGCCGTCGGCGACGACGCTTGGTTCTACTTCGTGCACGCCTACCACGCGCGGCCGCGCGACGAGTCGGTCGTGCTCGGCCGCACCGACTACTCCGGCCCGTTCTGTTCGGCGGTCCAACGCGGCCGGCTCGTGGCGACGCAGTTTCATCCCGAGAAGAGCCAGCGGGCGGGTATGAACCTCATCCGCTGGTTCCTCGAACGGCATGGCTGAACCCACATCACCGAACCCACCTCACACTGGGGAATGACACCGATGGAACTCTGGCCCGCGATCGATCTCCGCGGAGGCAAGTGCGTGCGGCTCTCGCAGGGGGACTACGGCCGTGAGACCATTTTCGGCGACGATCCCGTCGAGGTCGCGAGGCGATTCGTCGACGGTGGCGCCCGCCGGCTCCACCTCGTCGATCTCGATGGCGCGAAGGCGGGCGGTCCCCTCCAGGCGGACCTCGTGGGCAGGATCGTCGTGGCGTCGGGAGTGCCGTGCCAGGTCGGCGGTGGCATCCGTTCGCTCGAGACAGCCATGCGGTATCGCGACGCGGGGCTGTCGCGGATCGTGGTCGGCAGCGTCGCGATCGAACAGCCGGAGCTTCTGTCGGACATGGCCGAGGCGATTCCCGGCCGGATCGTGCTCGGGCTCGACGCCCGCGACGGAAAGGTCGCCACCCGTGGCTGGCTCCAGACGAGCGAGCTGCTCGCCGTCGACGTCGCGAGGCGCCACGAATCACTTCCGCTCGCGGCGATCGTCTACACCGACATCGCCCGCGACGGCATGCTCTCGGGCCCAAACCTCGACGGGCTGGCGGCGATGATCGGGGCGAGCCGGCTGCCGGTCGTGGCCAGCGGCGGCGTCGCCGTGGCCGACGACATTCGTCGAACCGCCGCCATCGGGGCGGCCGGGTGCATCGTGGGCCGCGCGCTCTACGAGGGCACCGTCACGCTCGCCGAGGCCCTGTCGGCCGCCGGCGAGTAGGTTGCCGGTACGGCTTGCCAGGCTTTCCTGGGCGGGGCAAGGCTCTGAAAAACGGGCGAATTGCCGGAAATCCCCTCAATTTCCGGGTCGTCCCGGGCCGACTCTCCACCCCATGCCGTTTTGCACGGCCGCGGGGAGGCACGTAGGCTCGGACGCATGTCGACGGATATCCGCATCAAGGAGCAGCTTCCGGATCTCACGAAACGCATCGTCGAGACCTACCAGGACTCGCGGCGGATCCACTACCTCGGCCACTGCCCGCTGCCCAACTACGAGACGATCATTTCGGCCTGCGAGGATCTCAAGGAGATCATCTACCCGGGCTACCGTCGTCGCGAGAATCTCCACCTCGGCAACGTCACCTACCACGTGGGCGACCTGATCGACGGGCTGCACGACAAGCTCACCGTACAGATCGGCCGAGCGCTTCGCCACAGCGCCGAGGCCCGCGAAGCCTCACTCGACGGCGGCGACGCGGCGCCCGCGATCGAGCCGGCGGTGGAGGGATGCACCGAGGCGGCTGACTTCGAGGCGCTCGGTCAGGTGAAGGCGGTCGAGTTCCTCGAGCGGCTGCCGGATGTCAGGAGGCTGCTCGCCACCGACGTGCAGGCGGCCTACGACGGCGACCCGGCGGTACGGACGATCGACGAGGTCATCTTCTGCTATCCCGGCCTCGAGGCGGTGACGATCCACCGGCTCGCCCACATCCTGCACGGGCTCAAGGTGCCGCTCATCCCGCGGATGATGACCGAGTGGGCCCACTCGCGAACCGGCATCGACATCCATCCCGGTGCTGAGATCGGTGACCACTTCTTCATCGATCACGGCACCGGCGTCGTGATCGGGGAGACCTGCGAGATCGGAAGCCACGTGAAGATCTACCAGGGCGTGACGCTCGGCGCGGTCTCGTTCCAGACCGACGCCGACGGCCACCTCGTGCGGGGCACGAAGCGGCATCCGACGATCGAGGATCGCGTCGTGATCTACGCGAATGCCACCGTCCTTGGCGGTGCGACGCGGATCGGCCATGACTCGGTGATCGGCAGCAACGTCTGGCTTACCAGGTCCGTCGATCCGCATACGACCGTCGTGCTCGAGCGGCCGAAGCTCCGGATGCGGGGGGAGGCTCCTCCGCCCGAGGCCGACTGGCAGATCTGATCGGCCGGCGACACCGGTCCGGAGGTTGTAAGGTGCGGCCATTTGGCCGGATTGCGGGCTTCCGGGCACGATCAACGGCCGGCGGTACGGACGAGCGCCCGAGCCGCATCGAGGGCGTCGAGCTTCGCGGCGATGGCCTCGTCGCCGGTCGCCCTGCTCGAACCGAGTTTTGCCAGTTCTTCTCGGGCCAGGGCGCCATCCAGCTTCTCCTGCGGGATCGCCCGCTGGGTGACGACCGTCACGACGTCGTGGCCGACCTCCACGAATCCTCCCTGCACGAACAGCCGTCGCACGCCGTCGCCGGGCCGGTCGGCCTCGCCCGAGAGCCTCACCTCGCCTGCGCCCAGCCGGCCGATGAACGGCGAGTGGCCGCGGGCGACGCCGCGACTTCCGTCGAAGAGCGGAAGCGTGACCGACTTGGCGTGCGTGTCGACGACCGTGGTCTCGGGAGTGACCACGACGAACCGGATCATGCCGGCCCGGCTGGTTGCGTGCTTCGTGTCGGCCATGATGCTCCTACTTTGCGGCCATCTTCTTGGCCTGCTCCTCCGCCTGCTCGATCGACCCGACATACATGAAGGCCTGCTCGGGCAGGTGGTCCCACTTGCCGTCGGCGATCTCCTCGAAGGAGCGGATCGTGTCGTCGAGCTTCGTGATCTCGCCGGGCTTGCCGGTGAACACCTCGGCCACGAGGAACGGCTGCGACAGGAACCGTTCCATGCGACGAGCGCGGTGGACGACGAGCTTGTCCTCTTCCGACAGCTCGTCGACACCGAGGATCGCGATGATGTCCTGGAGTTCGCGGTAGCGCTGGAGCGTCCGCTGCACCCGCCGTGCCACGCGATAGTGCCGCTCGCCCACGAACTGCGGGTCGAGGATGCGGCTCGACGACGCGAGCGGATCGACGGCGGGATAGATGCCCTTCTCAGAGATCGACCGCTCCAGATAGAGGAACGCGTCGAGGTTACCGAACGCCGTGGCCGGAGCGGGGTCGGTCGGGTCGTCGGCCGGCACGTACACGGCCTGTACGCTCGTGATGGCCCCCTTCGAGGTGCTCGTGATCCGCTCCTGCAGGGCGCCCATCTCCGTCGCGAGCGTCGGCTGGTAGCCCACGGCGCTCGGCATGCGGCCGAGGAGTGCGCTCACCTCGCTGCCCGCCTGCGAGAAGCGGAAAATGTTGTCCACGAAGAGGAGCGTGTCGGCCCCGGTCGTGTCGCGGAAATACTCGGCCATCGTGAGGGCCGAGAGGGCGACGCGAAGGCGGGCGCCCGGCGGCTCGTTCATCTGGCCGAACACCATGCAGGTCTGCTCGATGACGCTGCGGCCCGTGTCGCCGATCTTGGCCTCCTGCATTTCGAGCCAGAGGTCTGTTCCCTCTCTCGTCCGCTCGCCGACGCCGGCGAACACCGAGTAGCCGCCGTGGGCGCTGGCGATGCGGGCGATGAGTTCGGTGAGGATCACCGTCTTGCCGAGGCCGGCACCGCCGAAGAGACCGGCCTTGCCGCCTCGCACGAACGGCGTCAAAAGATCGATGACCTTGATGCCCGTCTCGAAGAGCTCCGTCCGGGTGGAGAGCTCGGTCACGGGCGGCGGGTCGCGGTGGATCGGCCAGCGGTCGGAGGCCTTCACGTCGCCGCGGCCGTCGATCGGCTCGCCGAGGAGGTTGAAGACGCGTCCGAGGGTAGCAGGGCCCACCGGCACGCTCACAGGCGCCCCGGTGTCGACGACCTCTTGGCCGCGGACGAGGCCGTCGGTGCTGCCGAGAGCCACGCACCGCACCTTGCCGCCGCCGAGGTGCTGCTGCACCTCGCCGACGAGATGAAGCGCCACGCCCTTGTTGTCGCTGTCGATCCGGACGGCGTTGTAGATCGCCGGGATCGAGTCCTCCGGAAACTCGACGTCGAACGTCGATCCGATGACCTGGGTCACACTGCCCGAGGCCTTACGGCCCGAGGTCTTACTGCCTGCCGTCTTCGTCGCCGTCGCCATGAACTTCTGCGCTCCTGCCTTCGAAAAAAGTTACTGCTTGAGGGCCTCGACGCCGCCGAGGATCTCCATGATTTCACCGGTGATCTGCGATTGCCGGGCACGGTTGTACCGGCGTGAAAGGTCCTTGATGAGGCCCGAGGCGTTCTCCGTGGCGGCCTTCATCGCCACCATCCGGGCCACCTGCTCGCTCACGGCCGCGTCGAGGAAGCACTTGAACAGCCTGGAGAGGAAGCTCGCGGGGAGGATCTCCTCGAGGATGCTCCCGGCCGACGGGTAGAAGTCGTATTCCTGCGAGGCAAGCGTCGCGGAAGCCTTCGCCGCCCCCTGCCCTTCCGTCTCCGGCGGCTTCAGGGGGAGAAGCATCTCCGTCACCGCCTCCTGCTTGGCGATGTTGTGAAACTT
>JBIIOJ010000236.1:0-5267 GCA_044337015.1 Pirellulales bacterium | reverse complement strand
CGCGGCGTCGAGCAGGCGAGCGAGCCGGAACCATCGGATCACGCGGCGGCGGACTCGCTCGGTCAGTGCGGCCAAGTCTGCGGCGGTGACTGGCCGGGCCGGCAGGAACGTCGGCGGTGCGTCAGTGGCGAGGCTGCCCCGGTTGGTCCAGTCGAAGCCGCCCCCCTGCCTGGCGGTGGGGCCCTCGGAGCGGCTCCGCGCCACCTCGGCGAACGGTCGCCCGCCGAGCACCTCGTTGCCCATCGCCGCGAGCATGTCCCAGGCGGCGGCCCGCGACCGCTTGAGGCCCGTCTTCACGGAGAGCACCTCGAACCGTGCCCGGGCGGGAAACTCGTAGTCCGCCAGATGGTTCTGATACCAGGCGATCAGCTCGGCGTGCGGGATCTCCTCGTCGCCGCCCA
Source organism: Pirellulales bacterium (assembly GCA_044337015.1). Classification (GTDB taxonomy): domain Bacteria; phylum Planctomycetota; class Planctomycetia; order Pirellulales; family UBA1268; genus UBA4655. Next base: position 4,866 of record JBIIOJ010000236.1, on the reverse strand, counting down.
CGTTCTTTCGCAGCCACTCCTGGGCGAGCCCGCGCTCGAAAAACATTTTCCGCATCCGCTCGAGCGTCATGCCCCGCTGCCGCAGCCGCTGCTCGAACTCGAGCGAGTTGGCCACGCCCTCCTCCTCCATCATCCGGGGCAGCTGCTGCTCGTCGAAGGCCTGGTCGACGTTCTTGCGGATCTCGGGCAGCTTGTCGGCCGGGATCTCGCGGCAGGCGTCGACGTAGACCAAGAGCGTCTCGATGTGCTGGTCGATCACCTGCCGGCAGATCTGGAGCCGCAGTTCGCGGACCTTCTCCGGCGGCAGGCCGGGACTCACCTTCTCCAGCCACTCCAGCGCCTTGGGGGTGAGCAGGTCGGCTTCGAGCACCACCTCCGGCCCGACGCGGGCCACGACGAGGGCCGCCTCGAGCGAGCGGACTTCGCCCTTCTCCACCACCGGCGCCACGTATTGCACGGGCTCGACGCCCTCCGGGCCGTCGGCCGACGGAATCGGCTGCGGCTCCCCGAGCGGCTGGAGCGGCTCGTCGGGGCAGGCCCGGATGGTCGAGAGCACGTGCCGCGCGGCGTAGCCGGGGGCCAGGCCGCCGGGCCAGCCGGCCGGCCGGGTCACGGCCTCGGGCACGTGCGGCACGTAGGCCGGCGCGGTCAGGTCGATGGGGTTCGTGGGCAATGTGGCCGGGGCGGTCGGGGCGGCCGGGGCGGCCGGGGACTCGGCGAGCCGTTGGGCTGCAGCCGGCGCCGCCAGCGCGGCCGCCAGAGCGCATCCCGCCAGCGCGGCGGGAGCGGGGCGGCGCAGACGACGGGTCGCGGGCATGGCACACCGAAGCGAGCAGCCGGCCGGTAACGGCCGGGGCGGGAGGGGCGGGACTATAGGGAGGCCGAATCCGGGGTCGCAAGGCCATAAAAGCCCCCGGCGGACTTATACCCCGGGCTCGGGGGGCGGGAGCGGTGACACCCGCAGCCGCGTGATCCGGTTGCCCTCCTTGCCCACCACCTCGAAACGGAAGCCGTGGAGGTCGTAGGCCGAGCCCACCTCCGGGATCAGCTTCGCCGCGTGGATCACCAGGCCGGCGACCGTGTTGGCCTCCTCGTCGGGCAGGCTCCAGTCGAGGGCCCGATTGAGGGAGCGGATCGCCAGCGTCCCGTCCACCACGTAGTCGCCGGCCGGGGTCCGCTCGATCGCCTTCGCCTCGTGGACGTCGAATTCGTCGGTGATCTCCCCCACGATCTCCTCGAGGATGTCCTCGAGCGTGATCAGCCCCTGGAGGGCGCCGTATTCGTCGACCACCAGCGCGAAATGGGTGTGGCGTCGGAGAAACTGCCGCATCTGCTCGTCGAGCGGCGTGGTCTCGGGGATGAAGTAGGGGGGCATCGCGATCTCCAGCACGTCGAGCTCGCGGAGCGCCTCCCAGTCGCCCTGCCCGGCCCGCAGCAGCCGGTCCATCGCCCGCAGCAGTTCCTTGGCGTGGATCACGCCCAGGATGTTGTCGTCGGTGCCGCGATAGACCGGCAGCCGGGTGTGGGGGCTGGCGAGCACCTGGGCCACGATCTCGGCGGGCGGGCGATCGGCATCGACCATCTCGATCTGGCTGCGGTGCTTCATGATCTCGGCCACGGACCGATGGGAAAGGTCGAGGGCGCCGAGCAGCCGGTCGCGATCTTCCTTCTCCATCGCACCGGCGGAGTGGCCCAGGGCGATGGCTCCGGCGATCTCCTCGTGGACCGAGAGCACGTGGCGGCCGGGCTCGGTTTTGACGCCGAACGGGGCCAGCACGCCCCCCACGAGCCATTGCACGAGCGAGATCACGGGGCCGAACAGCCAGATCAGCAGGCGGATGGCCGGGGCGACGCGGGCGGCCGCCGCCTCGGGGAGCGTGATCGCCAGCGTCTTGGGCAGCACCTCGCCGAACACGAGCACGAGCGCCGTCATCACCAGCGTGGCCACGGCCACGCCGCTCGTACCGAAGACCTTGGTCAAGAGGGCCGTGGCGAGCGAGGCCGCCAGGATGTTGACCACGTTGTTGCCCAGGAGCAGGGCCCCGATCATCCGCTCGTCGTCCTCCTTGACCGCGAGCGCCGTGGCGGCCCCCGCCGACCCCTTGTCGGCCCGGGCCCGGAGCTTGCCGCGGGAGGCGGCGGTGAGGGCGGTCTCGGAGCCGGAAAAGAAGGCCGAGAGCAGGAGCAGCCCGAAGATCGCCGCCGCCGTCAGCCAGAAGGTCGCGTCGATCTTGGCCAGCGATTCAAGCAGGCTGTCGGGCATGGGCGGCGGAGAGCGGCGGTGGCCCGGGCAGCTGCGGGCCTCGCGGGCCCGGGCTGTGTCAGAATAGCCGATCCCCCGCGGAGGCGTGGGGCATGCGGGGATCAGGGTTTCGAGCGGTCGCCGGCGGCATGAGCCCGTGCCGCCGCCTCAACCGCGGGCGATCCCGTTGCGGTCGTCAAGCACGATGAGGGAAGGCTTGTGCCGGGCCGTGGCCGGGTCATCGACCCAGGTAAACGACATGATCGTCAGCCGGTCGCCCGGCTTGCCCAGATGGGCCGCGGCCGTTGAGCTCGATCACGCCCGAGCCGGCCGCGCCACGGCTTCGGGGCCAGGCGGCGGACGGCGAAGACCGCGGCGGCGATTCCGATGCCGGCCAGCGCGACCGCTCCCGGCTCGGGCACGACCACCAGATCGATGCCATTGCTAGACGAGTTGATCCGCACGGAGATGTCGGCCGCCGCGGGCCTGGGCTGAACCCAGCGCTCGAGATCGATCTCGAACAGGCTCGTGAGGTCCGCCCCGGCGATGTTGGAGAAGCCGGCGGGCAGGACGAAAATTCCGGGGTCATAGCTGGCGATCGGGAACGTGAACGCCCCGCCGGCATACGGAACTGCGAGCGGACCGGCGGCGTTCAAGGCATCGAGCGTGATCAGTTCGAGCTTGAATCGCCCGCCGTCCGCGTCGGTCAGTTGCGAGAGGTCGAAGCCGCCCCCCGACACGTCCAGGAGATCCCAGTTGGTGCCGGCGCTGCCGGCGAGGGCATTGAGCTCCCACTGGTAGGTGCCTCCGGGCTCCCAGTTGAGAGCGTCCGTGAACGCCTGGACGCCCGGCGAATTCCCCGGCGCGAGGATTCCCCCGGGGCCGATCGCGACGAACGTGCCGATCGTGCCGGTGCCGGAGAGCGTGCCCTGGGGGAGCGTCAGGGGACGGTCCAGCGGAGTGGCGGAGTTGTATCGCAACTCGGCGCCGGACCCGCTGACGACGATCTGCGGCGTGGTGGTGAAGGAACCCGTCTCGGCCACCACCAGTCTCCCGCCCGTGATCGTCGTCGTGCCCGAATAGGTCTGGCTGGCCGAGAGCGTGAGGGAACCCCCGCCGAGCTTGACCAACTGCCCGGTGCCGGAGATCGTGCCGCCGAAAGCGGAGGCGTCCGACCGGTCGAACTGAAGCGTGCCCGCGTTGGCGACGTCGCCCGCAAGCGACCCGGCCGTGCCGCCGTTGCCGATCTGGAGCGTGCCGGACTCGATCACCGTGCCGCCGGTGTGGGTCAGGCTGCCCGTCAACACCTGCAGCGATGCGCCGATCTTCCGCAGCTGCCCGGCCCCGACGATGCCGGCCGCGGCCGTGCCCGAGGTCGTGCTGCCCACCCGGAGCGTGACGGCATTGGAAGCGGCGTTCGTGAGATTCACCGTGCCGCCGGTGCCGCTGAGCGCGGCGATCGTTCCGCTCGTCAGGTTGGGGCCGAAGGAGGCCGTGCCGCCGTTGACCGTGAGCACCGTGTTGGGAAAGTCCACGAACGAGCCGATCTCGAGCCGGCCGGCGTCCACGGTCGGGCCAACCAGAAGGGGAAAGGAATTCGCGGCCGACGATGACAGCACGAGCGTGCCAGCCCCCCGTTTGATGATGAATTCAGCTCCGGTGTTGCGTCGAATCTGAGAAGGGACGGTGAAGGTGACTCCGTCGGAAACCTCGAAGACGGCGTTGGCCCCGCTCGACAACGTGATTCCGCGGTTTTGGGACAAGACGACGTCGGCAGTGACACGGAGCGTGCGGATACCTCCACCAAATAGGATGTTGTCCGTTATCACCGTGGCGGGCACCGCGCCAAAGTTGGCGTCGGACGAGATCGACAAATTGGCAGTAGCGATCGACACGCCGCGTGAAAACGTATTGGCGGCGGCCAAAACGACCTCGCCGCCGGAGCTATTCTGATAACTATCGACAGCCAACCTGGCCGAGGTGCCACTCGCCTCGCCGATCACACCATTGAGCGTGAGAACTCTGCCACTTAGCGCCGAGACGCGCACGATGGAGCTTGCAAGCGTGATGGGGCCGTCGAAGCTGCCCGAGCCACCGGTCCGAATAAGAGCGCCACCACCGCCCGGCCCGGTGCCGGCAAGCGTCAGCGGTTCGGGGGTCGTGTAGTTGAAATTTCCCGACAACAACAATCCGCCGCCGCTGGCCACGACCGTACCGCCGGCCGCGGTGCCCAAGGCGTCGTTCCGCGTCACGGTGATCGACCGCGTGTTGGTTTCCGTGATGCCCGAATAGCTGTTCGAACCGGACAACGTGAGGTTGACGTTGGTCTTGACGACCGAATCACCGACGATCGGGACGCTGAAGGTCGGACCACTTCCTCCACCGATCGAACCGGTGATCGTCAAGGCTCCAGCCGTTCCCGCGCTGAAGGTGATTGCGCTATCCACGGTCACGTTATTGACCGTGACGGGGCCCGTGACGGTCACAATCTGGCTGCCGCCCCCCGAAGGCCAGAGGGCATTCGTGCCGGAGGCGGGCCAGAAGACGTTCCCTGTTCCGTCCCACCAGGTGTTGGTGCCGGTGCTCCAGACGCCGTTGCCGCTCTGCGGGCCGGATGATCCGGG
>JBIIOJ010000235.1:0-5274 GCA_044337015.1 Pirellulales bacterium | reverse complement strand
ACGTGGGGGCCGCGTCGTTGGTATGATTCAAGGCATGTCCGCCCGGAAAACCAAGGCTTCTGCGACCCGCGCACACGCCGCGAAGCCGCTGCCGCCGCTGCAGTTCAACTCGCCCCTGCCCTACGGGGCGGTCCTCCACGGGGCGGCGAAGGCGCAGGACCAGGGGGTGCAGTTCGTCGTCTACAGCCGGTCGGCGTCGGCGATGCGGGTGCTGCTCTACGACGCGGTCGACGACCCCGAGCCATCGGAGGTGATATCCCTGGATCCCGACAAGGATCGCTGGGGCGACCTCTGGAGCATCTTCGTGCCGGGTCTCGGCCACGGCCAACTCTACCACTTCCAGGCCGACGGGCCGTTCGATCCCGAGCGGGGGCAGCGGTTCGATGGGTCCGCGCGGCTCATCGACCCTTATTCCAAGGCGCTCGCGGGCCGGTTTCTGCCGGGCACGGACGGCATCGTTCGCCCACCCAAGGGCGTCGTCATCGACGACGCCTTCGACTGGCAGGGTGACCGTCACCTCCGGCGTGGTCTTGCCGACACCGTGATCTACGAAATGCACGTCCGCGGCTTCACACAAAGCCCGTCGAGCGGCGTCGCCCATCCCGGCACCTACCTCGGCGTGATCGAGAAGATTCCGTACCTCAAGTCGCTCGGCGTCACGGCGGTCGAACTGATGCCGGTGCACGAGTTCCCCACGGAGGCCCCGAGCGGCGAACGCACGGGCCGCGACAACTACTGGGGCTACGACCCGATGGCCTTCTTCGCACCGCACCGCGGGTATGCCGCCGGAAGCGAGCCCGGCTGCCAGGTTCGGGAGTTCAAGGAGATGGTCCGTGCCCTCCATGCGGCGGGCATCGAGGTGATCCTCGACGTCGTCTTCAACCACACGGCCGAGGGCAACCAACTCGGGCCGACCTTCTCGTTCAAGGGGCTCGAGAACCGCGTCTACTACATGCTCGGCGACGGTGGCGCCTACTATCGCAACTACACCGGCTGCGGCAACACGATCAACGGCAATCACCCGATCGTCCGCGAGCTCATCTTTCTCTGCCTGCGGCACTGGGTGCACAACTACCATGTCGACGGATTCCGGTTCGACCTCGCGAGCGTTCTCTCGCGAGATCGAAACGGGGACATCGTGCCCAACCCGCCGATCGTCGAGCTCATCACCGAGGACCCGATGCTCGCCGACACGAAGATCATCGCGGAGGCGTGGGACGCCGCCGGCGCCTACCAGGTGGGCTCTTTTGCGAGCCTGCGGTGGGCGGAATGGAACGGCCGCTACCGCGACGACGTCCGTCGCTACTGGCGGGGCGACTACGCCCAGACAGGGCACCTTGCCACGCGGCTCGCGGGCTCGAGCGACCTCTACGGGGACGACGGCCGCCAGCCCTACCACAGCATCAATTTCGTCACGAGCCACGACGGCTTCACGTTGAACGACCTGGTGAGCTACCGAGAGAAGCACAACGAGGCCAACGGCGAGGGGAACCGCGACGGCGACGACAACAACTTTTCCGACAACTACGGCGTCGAGGGGCCGACGAAGCGGCCCGAGGTCGAGGAACTGCGGGCTCGCCAGATCCGCAACATGCTCGCCACACTCCTCCTGAGCCAGGGAGTCCCGATGCTCCTCTCCGGCGACGAGTGCCGCCGCACGCAGGATGGCAACAACAACGCCTACTGCCAGGACAACGCCATCTCCTGGTTCGATTGGGATCTGGTCGAACGCAACGTCGATCTCATGAGGTTCGTCCAAGGGCTCGTGAGGTTCCGCCTCGACAACCCCACGCTCCGCCGCCGGTCGTTTCTCGTCGGCGGCACGAGCAACGACGGGCCGCTACCGGACGTCGAGTGGTTCTCTCCGGAGGGGATCCATGTCGATTGGTATGCGGCCGAAGCGAGCCTCGTCTGCTTCTTCGGTGCGCCCGAGTCCGAGGCCCTCGCCCGGGGCGATGCCGACGCCGGAGGCACCGTAGGCACGCCGCGGCACGTTCTCATCTTCTCCCACGCAGGTTCGCTCCCGCGGACGTTTCACTTTCCGAAGGCGAAGGCGATCGCGTCCCTCACCTGGAGAATCCTCGTGGCGACGGGCAAGAGCCCCCCGGACGACATCTTTCCCGACGGCTCCGGCCCGGTCGTGGACGTGGAAGGCCCGATCGAATTGCCGCCACGATCGCTGGTCTGCATGGTCGCCGAGGCGTTCGCCCCCGTCCCTGGATCAAAGCCGCCGGTTTTGCCACTCCGGTCGTGACTGTTATCCTGCCGAGCCGACCCAAAGGAGATTTGACGATGCCATGCCGCCCCGACCATTCCGATGCCGCGAACTGCCGCGCGGCCCGTTTCCCGCTGCTCGCCGTGCTTCCCGTGGCGATGGCCGTCGTGGGCCTTGCGATGGGCTGCAGCCAGCCCGCCAGCTCGCCTGCGGCGGCCGGCAAGACGGCGGCGCACGACCATGACCACGATCACGACCATGATCACGATGACCATGACCACCACGACGATGACGACGGCCACGGCCATCCGACGACGCTCGCCGAAGCCGTCGATGCCATCCACTCGCGGCTGGCATCGCTCGAGAAGGCGTTCAAGGACCACGATCACGACGAGGCGGACGTGATTGTGCACGAAATCGGCCACCTGCTGGACGATGGCGAGGAACTCCTCGCCAAGGCTCCCGAGGCTGTCGCAGCGAAAGCCCGCGAAGCGTGGAACGACCTCGGTGACGGTCTTGCCGACGTCGACGAGAAACTGCATGCCGCAGGCGACGACAAGGATGCCGTGAAGGCCGCCTACGAGGCGGTCAAACAGAAGATCGAGTCAGCCGTGCAATCGCTCCGAGGGCATGTAGACGCTGCGGGCAAGTGACGCTGGTCGGATGGCCTGAGCGTGTGTGTGACAGATCTCAGTGCAAGGAGGTGCAAGATGAGCCAGGATGGACATCGTCGCTGTGTGCGACTGCTCGTGGCAGTGGCTATGTTCGCGACGGCTGCCGTATCTCCGGCGTTCGCGAAGGAGGCGATGACGGAGGAAGCGGTCCGCAACCAGTTCGTCCTCGCGGCGGAACCGGAGGGGGCGACGAGCATCGTCGTCGCGAAAGGAAATCTCGAGAAGCAGGCCGACGTGGCGCAGCCGGTGCTCATCGTCGGACAGATTGGTGCACGCGAGCACGACCCGTTCCTCGAGGGGAAGGCGTCATTCATCATGATCGACATCTCGGACGACGGCCACGCGAAGAAGCCGGGGCACGACGCCGACAACTGCCCGTTCTGCAGGAAGCGGCAGGCGAAGTTGCCGCTCGCGGCCGTCCAGTTCGTCGATGGCGACGGAAAGGTCATTCTGTTCGACTCCCGGAAGCTTTTCGGCCTCTCGAAGGGGCGGGAGGTCGTCGTCCGGGGCACGGCCACCTACAACACAAAGCTCCCGATGCCCGTGGTGCAGGTGACCGCCGACGCGATCCACGTCCGCCCGAAGTGACTGCCGGGTAGACTCTGGGGCATGATCCCCGCCCGCTTTCGCCTCCTCGTCGCCATTGCGATCGCCTGCACGGCCAGTCTGCCTACCCCGGGCGACGCAGCCGACGTCCCAAAACCGGTCCGGGTTGGGATGGAGCTTTCCTATCCCCCTTTCGAGATGGTCGACGCCCAGGGAAAGCCCGCGGGCGTGAGCGTGGAACTCGCGAAGGCGCTGGCGAAGCACCTCGGACGGCCGCTTTTGATCGAAAACATCGCCTTCGACGGCCTCATCCCGGCGCTCAAGACCGGCAAGATCGACTGTGTCATCTCTTCGATGACGGCAACGCCGGAGCGGGCAAAATCGGTCGCGTTTTCCGAGCCCTACGCGAAGACCGGCCTCGCCCTTCTCGTCGGTGGATCCTCGGCGGTTCGCGGCCCCGACGATCTCGACGCCAAGGGCCGGTCGATCGCCGTCAAGAAGGGTACGACCGGCCACCAGTACGCCATGAAGCAGTTGAAGCAGGCGAAGGTGCTCGTGCTCGACAAGGAGGCTGCCGCCGTGATGGAGGTCACGCAGGGGAAGGCCGATGCGTTCATCTACGATCCGCTCTCAGTGCTGAAACACCATCAGCGGCATCCCGACACGACCCGCGCCCTCCTTCGCCCGTTCCACGAGGAGACCTGGGCGGTGGGCCTGCGGCTCGGTGACGAGGAGCTTCGCGGCCAGGTAAACACCTTCCTCCGGGAATTCCGGGCCGGCGGCGGCTTCGAGCGGCTCGGCGATGAATTTCTCGCGGAACAGAAGGCCGCCTTCCGCGAGCAGGGCATTCCGTTTTCCCTCGAGTGATTCCCTGGCCGATGAGCAAGCCCGCCGCCCACGTCGTCGCCGTCGCCCTCCTCGTGATGCTCGCGGCGGTCGCCTTCTCCCGGATCGATTACGCCTGGAACTGGCAGGCGGTCTGGGACTACCGCGGATTACTCCTCAAGGGCTGGCTCTTCACCGTTGGGTTGAGCCTCGCCGCGCTGGCGGTGAGCTGCGTCGTGGGGTTCGTGGCGGCGCTCGCGCTCGGGTCGCGATTCCGGCTCGTCGAGGCGATCGCCCGCGTCTACGTCGAGCTCATTCGGGGCACACCGCTCTTGGTGCAGTTGCTCGTCGGCTTCTACGTCGTTGCGACCGCGGCGAAGCTGGAGAATCGCTACGTGGTCGGGGTGATCGTATTGTCGCTCTTCAGCGGGGCCTACCTTGCGGAAATCTTCCGGGCCGGGATCGACGCCATCCCGCGGACACAGCGGGATTCCGCCCGCGCGATCGGACTCACGCCATGGCAGGCGATGCGGCTCGTGATCCTGCCGCAGGCGGCGAGACTGGTCGTGCCCCCCGTAGCCGGGCAGCTCGTGTCGCTCGTGAAGGATTCGTCGCTCCTCTCCGTGATCGCTATCAACGAGTTCACGCAGTCGGCCCAGGAGGTCAACGCCGCGACCTATTCGGCGCTCGAGAGCTACCTGCCGCTCGCCGCAGGCTACCTCATCCTCACGCTGCCGCTCTCCTGGCTGTCGCGATGGCTCGAGCGACGGCTGAAGTTCGAGATGGGCTAACGACAGGCTGGAGCGGCTCATGAGGCTCGAGTGCATCGACGTGCGACAGCGGTTCGGCACCGCGGAAGTTCTCCGCGGCTGCTCGCTCGCCACTGGCGACATCCGGTCGCTCGTGCTCATCGGGCCGAGCGGAGGCGGCAAGTCGACGCTCCTGCGGATCCTCGCCGGCCTCGACCTGCCGGTCGCTGGCGAGGTTCGGTTCGAGGGCCGTCCCCTGCCCCGC
>JBIIOJ010000234.1:0-5278 GCA_044337015.1 Pirellulales bacterium | reverse complement strand
GGGCCCGGCCGGGGTTTGATCACGTTCCATCGCCATAGCGTACTAACGGAAACAACCGAGTTACGGAAGCCCGAGGCGGAAGCCGAGAGGAGAGTTCAGAAAATCCCCGCGAGTCGACAGGGCGACAACGCCCCCCTCGGCTCGCGCCTCGGGCTTCCGTGTTGGCGGCTACCAGTAGATGTGCCGCAGAAACCGCTCGCGGTCGGCCGGCGGCAGCCCGTCGATCCGCGGGATCACGTAGCGATCGTCATCGCCGTCGACGAGGAGCTTCCCCTCGGGCCCGTAGTCGACGGCCTGGCTCTGAGTCCACCGCATCGTGAAGCGACGGCGGCCCACGTCGGTCTCGACGTCGCAGTCGAGGTAGCCGTGCGAGAGCTCCATCGAGTGGATTCGCATGATCGTCCGCACGAGCGAGCGGCGGGCGAGCGCGGCCCGCGCAGCGGCCTGCGTGCCGTCGTCGAAACACGCGAGCGAGCGGATCATACCGACCTCGACCTCCTCGCCCGACTCGTTCCAGCCGCGGACGGAGAGGTATTCCTCCGGACGCGTCGCCGGCAGGCACCGCACGACGAATATGCCGGTGGTGATGACGCCGTCGCAGCGGCAGTCGATGCGGTCGTTCTCGGCGAACGAGAGGACGTCACGGCCCGGCTCGAGCCAGCGGATCGAGGCGGAAGGAGTCGCCGGGGACGTCGCAGCCTCGGCGCCAGCTCCGCCATGTGGTGTTGGAGCCTCCTCGACGAGCAGTGTGTCGATCGTCGGCTGCTTCGTGACCTGCGTCTGGATCTTCACGAGCCGCGCGTAGAGGCCGTCGGCCGCGAGCAGATCGGCGTGCGTGCCCTGCTCGACGAGCCGGCCGCGGTCGAAGGCAAGGATCCGGTCGGCGTTGCGCAGGGTCGAGAGACGGTGGGCGATCGCGATCGTCGTGCGGCCTCGGACGAGCACGGCGAGCGCCTCCTGGATCGACTTTTCCGCCTCGGCGTCGATGTTGCTCGTGGCCTCGTCGAGCACGAGGATGGCGGGGTCGTAGAGGAGCGTGCGGGCGATCGAGAGCCGCTGCTTCTCGCCGCCGGAGAGGCCGGCACCGTGCTCGCCGAGGAGCGTTTCGTAGGCGAGCGGCTGACGGCAGATGAAATCGTGCGCGCCCGCGGCCTTCGCCGCGGCGAGCCCCTCCTCGACGGTCGCGTCGGGCCGGCCGTAGGAGAGGTTCTTCCAGATCGTACCGCGGAAGAGGAACGAATCCTGGAACACGACGCCGAGCCTGCGGTGGAGGTCGGCCCGCACCACGTCGCGGACGTCGATCCCGTCGATCTCGACGCTCCCCTCCTGCACGTCGTGGAACCGGGCGAGGAGGTTCACGAGCGTCGTCTTGCCGGAACCGCTGCGGCCGACGATCCCCACCATCTCGCCGGGCGACACCTCGAACGACACGTCCCGCAGCACCGGCTGATTGCGGTCGTAGCCGAACGTCACGTCACGGAAGCAAATCCGGCCCCGCGGCTCGCCCCACGTCTTCGGCGAGGCGGGATCGGAGATCGATACCGGAGCGTCGAGCAGCTCGAGCACCCGCTTGCTCCCGGAGAGAAAGCTCGTCAGCCAGGTCGTGAAGTGGGAGAGCGCGCCGAGCGGCGCGTAGAACATCGCGAGATAGGCGAGGAAGGCAATGAGCTGCCCGAGCGTCATCGTGCCGCCGAGCACGTCACGGCCGCCCACGTACCAGACGATGAGCCCGCCGAGGCTGAACACGAGCTGCATCGCCCCGGCGTAGCTGGCGTTCGTGTACTCGACCCACCGCCGCCACTGCCGCAGGTGGTCGCTCGCGGCGTGAAAGCGGTCGCGCTCCCGCGGCTCCTGGCCGAACGCCTTCACGACCCGGATGCCCGAGAGCATCCCCGCGAGCACGGCCATCTGCTTGCTCGAGGCGTCCCAGAGCCGGTAGTGACGCGGGTAGACGTGCCGCCAGAAGACCCACGAACCGAGGATGACGAGCGGGACCGGGATGAGCGTGAAGGCGGCGAGCTTCGGGTTGATCCAGACGAGCATCGCACCGACGCCGACGAGCTGCACGATCTGGAGGAGGAAGCCGCCAGTGATCTGGTGGACGAGCCCCTGCACCGCCTCCGAGTCGTGGGCGACACGGCCGACCATCGACCCGACCTGGTGGCGGTCGTACCAGGAGAGAGAGAGGGACTGCAGCTTCGTCACCATCTCCCCGCGAAGCGTGCTCGTGATCCCGGTGCCGATCGCCGTCGCGATCCAGCCCTTCCAGACGCCGACGAGCGAGACGAGCACCCGCGAGAAGGCGAGCGCGAGCACGACGAGCAACAGCGCCGTTCGGAAGTCGGGCGACGCTTCCCCCGGCCCCTCGCCGCCGGCGAGCACGCCATCGACCATGTACTGCTGCAGCTTCGGCGGCACGAGCTCCGCGACGACGCCGAGCAGCGTGAGGCCGCAGAGGGCCGCGGCCCCCTTCCAGTGCGGCCGCAGAAGATCCGCGACCCGCGACAGGATCCGCCCCTTCTGGAGGCACCGCGGGCAGCTTTCCGCGTGGGGCTCGAGCCGCAGTTGGCAGGTCGGGCAGCGGACCGGGCCGGCGAAGGCGACGGCGTCGACCTTGATCGGCTTCTCCGGCAGGGCTGCGGTGGCCCCCGCTTCCTCCGAGTCCTCGCGGGCCTGCTCGAGCCCCCTCGCGACCGCATGGAAGCGGGTCGCCATCGAGCTCGAATAGCGAAGCAGGTCGACCCACGATCCCGCCGCCCGCACCTGCAGCGTGCCGCCGCCGACCCCCGCGACGCTCCTCACCTCGGAGATGTCCTGCCAGGCGACGACCCGCTTCACCCCGCGAGGGCCGCCACGGTCCCCGGCCGGCTCGTCCGGGTCGGCGACCACGGCGAGGTGATCCCGCGTCACCGAGAGCCACTCCCGGCCGGGTATTCCGTCGAGCGAGACGTCGGTATCGGCCGAGAGCAGAACGGGCCGGTGGTTGAGCCCGGCGTCGTCGAGCAGCCGCAGGATCCGGCCGGGAAGGCTGCCTTCCGGCCCGTCGCAGCCGAGCGTCGCGGCCGCTGGCACCCGCATCGCGGCTGCCGTACCATCAGTGATCGATTTCATTCCATCCGCAGATTTGCGGGGCCCTGACTCGTCCTTGGACACACCCATGGCATACATCAGATACGCACGGATTGTCTTGTTTGTTTGCGGCCTCGCGGCGATCGCCGCCACCTCCCCGCCGCGGGCGGCCGCCGAAGAGGCCGGTTTCGAAGCCCTCTTCGACGGGAAGAGCCTCGACGGCTGGAAGGCGGGGGAGAACCCAGGCAGCTGGAAGGTCGTCGACGGGGAGATCGTCTGCCACGGCCCCCGCAGCCACCTCTTCTACGTCGGCAAGGGGGATGAGCCGGCCGAATGGAAGAACTTCCACTTCAAGGCGGAGGTGATGACGAAGCCCAAAGCCAACTCGGGTATCTACTTCCACACGAAGTTCCAGGAGAGCGGCTGGCCAACGGTGGGCCACGAGGCACAGGTCAACACCACCCACGGCGACCCCGTCCGTACCGGCAGCCTCTACAACGTCGTCAAGAACCTCTCTGCACCGTCGAAGGACGACGAGTGGTTCACGGAGGAGGTGATCGTCGAAGGCAAACGGATCGTGACGAAGGTGAACGGCAAATCGATCGTCGACCACGTCGAGAAGACCGACGAGATCAAGGACGGCCGCAAGCTCTCGAAGGGCACCTTCGCCCTCCAGGCCCACGACCCGGGCAGCGAGGTCCACTACCGCAACATCCGCGTGAAGCGGCTGCCCTGACACAGGCCCGCCGTCCTCATCGTCCAACGAGTGGGCTCGGGCTGGGTGATGTGGCTCCAGCGTGCCGGGAAACGGTCTTTCGGCGGGCGGCGGCAATCCGGATAATGCAGCCGGGCGGGCTACACGCCCGGGCAGCCACCGAACACGGTCCACCGACCACACTGGAGCGATAGTCATGATCAAGACGGCATTTCCGGCGGGAATTCGAGACGACATCACGCAGTGCATCGGACGGACGCCGCTCGTGCGGCTGCGGCGGGTGACGGAGGGCTGCGTCGCCACGGTCGCCGGCAAGATCGAAAACATGAATCCGCTCTGGAGCGTGAAGGACCGGATCGCCTGCGCGATGATCGACGCGGCGGAGCGGGACGGGCTCGTGGGCCCCGACACGGTCGTGATCGAGCCGACGAGCGGCAACACGGGGATCGGCCTCGCTTACGTCTGCGCGGCCCGCGGCTACAAGCTCCGCGTGACGATGCCGGAGAGCATGAGCCTCGAGCGCCGGCGGATGCTCAAGGCGCTCGGTGCGGAGCTCGTGCTCACGCCCGCGGCCGAGGGGATGCCCGGCGCCGTTCGGCACGCCGAGGAAATCAGCCGGTCGAGCCCGCAGTTCTTCATGCCGCAGCAGTTCAAGAATCCGGCGAATCCGGAGGTGCACCGCCGCACCACGGCCGAGGAGATTTGGCAGGACACCGAGGGGCAGGTCGACATCGTCGTCTGCGGCGTCGGCACCGGCGGCACGATCACCGGCGTCGGCGAGGTGCTGAAGGCAAAGAAGCCCGGCCTCCGCGTCGTCGCGGTCGAGCCGCTCAACAGCCCCGTCATCTCGCAGAAGCTCGCCGGCGAACCGATCAAGCCGGGCCGCCACACGATCCAGGGCATCGGGGCGGGCTTCATCCCCGACATCCTCAACCTCGACGTCATCGACGAGGTGATCAAGGTGGACGACGAGGACGCGATGGAGACGGCCCGCCAGATGGCGAAGCGGGAGGGCCTCATGTGCGGCATCAGCTGCGGCGCGGCCGCGTGGGGAGCACTCCAGGTCGCACGGCGTCCCGAGAACGCCGGCAAACTCGTCGTCGTCGTGCTGCCCGACCTCGGCGAGCGCTACCTGTCGACGAAGCTGTTTCCGGAGTAAGGGCGGGACACGGAATTGGTTTGAAGGAGACCGCATTTTTTGGAGCAGACCGGATTGGTTCGCCGGTCGGTAAACCGCTCCGGCGCCTCCGGCGATCGCTACTCCCCGCGCCTGCGGCATGGCTCGCTTCCCGTAAGCCGCGTATCGCCTGCGGCTTCTCCGCGCTTCACCAACCGGCTCCTCAGCATCAAAGTGCCTGTGTGCCGCATTGAGTGCCACGTTTGACCGGTTCGGGACTGCCCGTATGCCCGAGACGGCGTATGCAGACAAGCGAAGCAAGGATTGCGCAGCGAAGTCTGCATCCGAGCGAGCGAAGGGCAGGATGCCCGCAGCGA
>JBIIOJ010000233.1:0-5305 GCA_044337015.1 Pirellulales bacterium | reverse complement strand
CGGCGGCGTCGCCCGGAGGTCGGCGCCGAGCGGCGGCGCCGCGGAGCGGGTTCCGCGATAGAGCAGCAGATTCCGATAGCTCACGCCCGGCTTGAAGTCCCACCCCGTGAGCGACGGGAAGTCCCGGGCGAGGCCCGCCTGGGCGGCCGCAAGAAGGGCGGTCGCCTCCTCCGTCGTGACGTGTCCGGCGGTGAAGTCCTCCATGACGGGGCCCGATGGACCGTCGGCGATCGTCACCAAATTGCATCGCACGGCCCAGTCATCCGGCCCGAGCGTTATCCCCTGCGCGGCCGCCTCGAGCGGCGCTCGCCCCGTGAAGCAGGCGAGCGGGTCGTAGCCCATGAGGCTCATGCAGGCCACCTCAGACCCCGGCGGCAGGCTTTCGGGGACGTGGTTCGTGAGCCCAACGATGCCTCGCGCGGCAAGGGCGTCCATCGCGGGCGTCCGGGCGGCCTGGAATGGCGTGCGGCCACCGAGCGATGCCTGCGGCATGTCGGCGGCGCCATCGGGGATGATCACGACGAACTTCACTCAGGCTACTCCTCGAGCACCGGCAGGCAGATGCTGCGGCCGGCGACCACGTCGCTGGCGTCGATCGCCGTCATCGCCTGCACGATCGCCGCCGGACTGCAGGCGTGCGTCATGATGACGAGCGGAACCGACCCGCTCGTCCCGGCCTGCTCCTCTCCGTCGCGGCCCGAGTGCTGGATCACCGACGCGATCGAGATTCCGTGGTCCCCGAGGATGCCGGTGATCCTCGCGAGCACGCCGGGCCTGTCGGCCGCGTGAATCCTCAAGAAGTGCCGTTCATGGGTCTCGACGCCGCCGAGCCGCATTCCGGCCCCCGCGCCGCCCGTAGAACCCGCCGATGCGTCGAGCATGCCGGTCGTACGGAACGTGATCGCCGAGCGGCCGACCACCATGTCGATGATGTCGGCCACGACCGCCGACGCGGTCGGCATCTCTCCCGCCCCAAGCCCGTGAAAAAACATCCGCCCAACGGCGTCGCCGACGATGCTCACGGCGTTGTAGGCCCCGCGGGTCTCGGCGAGCGGCGTCCCCTTCTTCACGAGCGCCGGAGCGACCCTCAGCGAGAGCCTGCCGTCGCCCCGCCTCGCGACCGCCACGAGCCGGATCCGGTAGCCGAGCTCGCCGGCGTAGTTCAACAGGTCGAGGTCGAGGCCGTCGATGCCCGTCCGCGGGATCTCCGTCCACGGAACCCACACCCCGAAGGCGAGGTGGGCGAGGATGGCGAGCTTCTGCGTGGCGTCGGTGCCGTCGACGTCCATCGATGGGTCGGCCTCGGCGTAGCCCTCGGTCTGCGCGAGCCGCAGCACGTCGGCGTAGTCGGCCCCGTCCTCCTCCATTCGCGTGAGGATGAAGTTGCTCGTGCCGTTGAGGATCCCGCGGATGCTCTCGATCCGGTTGGCGGCGAGGCACTCGCTGATCGCGGCGACGATCGGGATGCCTCCCGCGACCGCCGCCTCGAACGCGATCGACCGCCCCTTGCGACGGGCCAACTCGAAGAGTTCCGGACCGTGCTCAGCCAGCAGCGCCTTGTTGGCCGTGACGACGTCCTTCCCGTTCTCGAGCAGGTCGATCATCATCGACCGCGCGGGCTCGAGGCCGCCGACGAGCAAAACGCCGATCGAGATCTCGGGATTTCGCGAGATCTCGCGAATGTCGGAGGAGATCCGGTCGGCCGCCAGCGGAAGTCCGCGGGCCTTCCCTGGATCGCGGACAACGGCCCGCTCGACCACGATCGGCCGTCCGGCATGCCGCTCGATGTGGTCGGCCGACTGCGCGAGCAGCCGCACCACGCCGGAGCCGACGGTGCCGAGGCCGACGACTCCGATCCGAACGACGTTGGACATGCTTTCGGGGACTCCGGGACCGTTGAACGAGGCAGGAGTATATCGGCTATGCTGCCCCTCTTCGATTCGAACAACTGTCACCGCCGGAGATTCGCCGTGGACCCCAGGGCACGAGACTTCCTCATCCGCCTCCTCGAAACCCCCAGCCCCTCCGGCTACGAGCGGCCCATCCAGGATCTCGTGCGGGAGTACCTCGGGCCGATCGCCGACAGCGTCGTCTCCGACTCCCACGGCAACGTCATCGGCGGCAAGAACACGGCCGCCGCGACGAGGCTTCTCTTCGCCGGCCACTGCGACCAGATCGGCCTCATCGTGCAGTACATCGACTCCGACGGCTATATCTCCGTCCAGCCAATAGGCGGCTGGGACCCGATGCAACTGGTCGGCTCACGGGTCGTCGTCTGGACGTCGTCCGGACCGATCCCCGGCGTCATGAGCCGAAAGCCGATCCACCTGCTCACCGACGAGGAGCGGAAGGTGGTGCCCAAGATGAAGGACCTCTGGATCGACATCGGGGCGACCGACAAGGCCGACGCCGAGTCGGTCGTGCGGATCGGCGACTGCATCACGTTCGAGCTGAGGTTCCAGCCGCTGCGGCACGACCTGGCCTGCTCGCCCGCAATGGACGACAAGGTGGGCCTCTGGGTGGTACTCGAGGCGTTTCGCAGGGCGTCGTCCGGGCCGCTCGCGTGTGGCCTGTTCGTCGCCTCGACCGTGCAGGAGGAGATCGGCCTCCGGGGGGCCACGACGAGCGCCTATGGCGTCGACCCTCACGTCGCCATCGCCGTGGACGTCACGCACGCCACCGACTGCCCGACGATCGACAAGAAAACCGAAGGGGATATTGCCCTCGGCAAGGGGCCGGTGGTCTACCGCGGGCCAAACATGAACCCGCACGTGGTCGACAGGCTGCTCGAGGCGGGCCGCACGGGGGCGATTCCCGTCCAGCTTGCCGCGAGCGGCCGCGCCACCCCGACCGACGCCAACGTCCTGCAGACGACGCGGGCCGGCGTGGCCACGGGCCTGGTGAGCATCCCCAACCGCTACATGCATTCCGCCGTGGAAACGGTGTCGTTCGCGGACGTCGACCGCGCGGCCGACCTTCTCGCGGCTTTTGCACGGGGAATCAGCGAAACCGACCGCTGGGCTCCGTGAGGTGAGCTCTCCTGCCAAATCGGCACCCCGCCTGAGGCCAGCAGAGTTTGAAACCCATCCAGACAGCGATTTTAACACTGAAAAACAACAGTTCCGGCGGGCCGCAGGCGGCTCGGCACGCCGGTTGCATCCTCCGACGCCGTCGCAGTTCTGCCTGCCAATAACAACATTCGAGGAGTTCAACGTGGCCAAGCAAATGGTGTTCGACGATGAAGCCCGCCAGCCGCTGCTCGCCGGTGTTTCGAAGCTCGCCCGGGCGGTGAAGAGCACGCTCGGCCCCCGGGGCCGCAACGCCGTACTCGACAAGGGCTGGGGCTCGCCCAAGGTCACCAAGGACGGCGTGACCGTCGCCGAGGACATCGATCTCGAAGACCCGTATGAGAATCTCGGGGCCCAACTCGTCAAGGAAGCCGCCAGCAAGACCAACGACGTCGCGGGAGACGGCACGACGACGGCGACGGTCCTCGCCGAGGCGATTTTCCGCGAGGGCCTCAAGATGATCGCCGCGGGGGCCGACCCGATGGCGCTGTCGCGGGGCATTCACAAGGCCGTGGCCGCCGTGGCGAAGGCGATCGGCGAGATGGCGACGCCGATCAACGAGAAGAACAAGCGCGAGATCATGCAGGTCGCGACGATTGCCGGCAACAACGACCCGACGATCGGCAACGTTCTTTCCGAGGCCTTCCTCAAGGTGGGCAAGGACGGCGTGATCACGGTCGAGGAGGGCAAGCAGGCGGAGACCTCCGTCGAGGTCGTCGAAGGTATGCAGTTCGACCGCGGCTTCCTCTCGCCGCATTTCGTCACCGACGCCGACTCGCAGGTCTGCGAGATGGAGAACCCGTACATCCTGATCTTCGAGGAGAAGATCTCGAGTGCCAAGAATCTCGTTCCGCTGCTCGAAGCGATCAGCAAGGCCAACAAGCCGCTCGTCGTGATCGCCGAAGACGTCGAGGGTGAGGCCCTGGCGACGCTCGTCGTGAACAAGCTCCGAGGCATCGTCCAGAGCGTCGCCGTGAAGGCTCCCGGCTACGGCGACCGCCGAAAGGCGATCCTCGGGGACCTCGCCGTTCTCACCGGCGGACAGGCGATCTTCAAGGATCTCGGCATCTCGCTCGACGCCGTGAAGCTGTCGGACCTCGGGCGGGCGAAGAAGGTCATTATCGAGGCGGAGAACACGACGATCGTCAGCGGCGCCGGCACGAAGGCCGCGATCGACGGCCGGGCCCAGCAGATTCGCGACGAGATCGAAAAGACCACGAGCGATTACGACCGTGAGAAGCTCCAGGAGCGGCTCGCGAAGCTCGCTGGTGGCGTCGCGCAGATCAACGTCGGCGCTGCAACGGAGACCGAGATGAAGGAGCGGAAGGCCCTCATCGACGACGCCAAGAGCGCGACCCAGGCGGCCCTCGCCGAGGGAATCGTTCCGGGCGGCGGCGTCGCTCTGCTCCGCAGCGAGAAGGCGGTCGAGAAGCTCGGTCTCGATGGAGATGAGAAGCTCGGCGCTTCGATCGTGAAGAACGCCCTTCGCTATCCGATGGAAGCGATCGCCGCGAACGCCGGGGTCGACGGACCCGTCGTCGTCAACCGCGTCCGCCAGATGAAGGGCAAGAACGAAGGTTACGACGCCGACAAGGATACGTACTGCGACCTCGTGTCGGCGGGCGTCATCGACCCAGCGAAGGTTGTCCGTACGGCCCTCGAGAATGCCGCGAGCGTGGCCGCCCTGCTCCTCACGACCGAGTCGCTCGTGACCGAGATCCCCAAGCAAGAAGAAGAGGAGGCCGGCGGCGGCCACGACCATCACGGCATGGGTGGTGGAATGGGCGGCGGCATGCCCGGCATGGGTGGCATGGGTGGAATGGGCGGCATGCCCGGCATGATGTAATTCGAATCGACCCCAAACAAAACCATTTTCCAAGGAGAACCAAGCATGAAGAACCCCAAGATTCGTCCGCTCGATGACCGCGTCGTCGTGGAGCCCGTCGAGGCCGAGGAGCGGACCGCCGGCGGCATCGTCCTGCCCGACACGGCGAAGGAGAAGCCGCAGCGGGGCCACGTGAAGGCCCTCGGCCCCGGCAAGCTGCTCGAGAATGGCCAGCGGGCCACGATGTCGCTTTCGGTCGGCGACGAGGTCATCTACGGCAAGTATTCCGGCAGCGACATCGAGATCGACGGCCACGAGTTGAAGATCCTCCGCGAGAGCGACATCCTCGCGAAGGTGATGGCCTGATGCTGTGTCTCCGGCCGGACGACCGGCAAAACCAAATAACCCAAAA
>JBIIOJ010000232.1:0-5362 GCA_044337015.1 Pirellulales bacterium | reverse complement strand
GATTGCCAAGTGTGACGACCGGGGGCACACCGTTGACGTGCATGCACTGCGGCACACTTTTGCGACGCACCTAGTTGCCGCCGGCGTCGCCCCCCGCACTGCCCAAGCGGCCCTTCGGCACTCGTCGCTCGAACTCACGATGCAACTCTACACCGACCCCCGGCTGCTCGACGTGGCGGGGGCACTGGCCGCACTGCCGGCACTGCCAACGGCCGGCGCGACGCCGGAAGCAGCACGGGCGACCGGCACCGACGACGCTCGCGCCGTTGCAACAGATGTTGCACTAGCTCCAAGCCGCAGCCGTCAAAACGTGTCACTTCCTGCCCAAGCTCGACTGACGAGTCGTGACAGTGCGACGACACGAAGCCCCGGTGAAACACGGGATTCCCTGCAAAACCCGAATAGCAGCGACCGGACTCGAACCGGTGACACCCGGCTTATGAAGCCGGTGCTCTAACCAACTGAGCTACGCTGCCCTGATTCGGGAAATATAGCCGCTCTTGGGCCCCGGTGAAAACGATGGCGGCCCGGGAGGGCTTCCCGGGCCGCCGCGTTGACTGACTCGTTCTTCCGTCGCCGGCCGCTAATCGACGAGCTTGCAGGAGGCGTCGACGATGGCGTCGATCTTCTCGTCCGACAGGCCGCCCTTCGCGAAGGCGTGGTTCGCCTTGACCTGGCCCCCCTTGTAGCAGACGACCGTGACGTCGGCGTCGGGGGCGATCTTGAACTCCGGCGGGCCGTGCTGGAGGTCGTCGGGCACGACGAAGGCGATCCGCTTGATGCCGTGCTTGGCGACGAAGTCGGCGGTCGCCTTCTTCAGGCTCTCGGCGTCGGTGCCGATCATGTTGACGAAGCTCGTGAGCTTCTCGGCCTGATGCTCCTCGACCTCCTCCTCGATCTTCTTGAGGAGCTTCGCGAGCTTCTCGTCGGCCGAACGGGCGAAGACCATCACCACCGGCTTCGCGCCGGTCTTGCAGCGGTAGCAGAGGTGCTGGCCGTCGGTGATGTTGTCGTCGGGGTTGCCGGTGACCTTCGTCACCATGAAGGCGCCGACGCTGTCGCCCACCTGCGGGCCGCTCGTGACCTCGGCGAACGCCGTGGCGGCCGTGGCGAGAACCACGACGATCGCCGCCAAACCAGAAGACATGCGCATTTTTGAAACTCCCTGATTCATGTGTGGCAGCGAAAGATTCTGCTCCCGCTGCGACCGGGACGCGACGTCCGAGCCGCTCTTTCCGGGTGACGCACCGCGCGCCACCGATCGCTTCTTGCGATCTCCATGATATACGGGCTACCATCGCGGAAACAGTCTGCCGATCCGGCAGGGGTTGTCGGCCCTCATTCAGAAGGTGATCCCTATGGCCACCGCCGTCGCGGCCCCGGCGCATCTCCGCACGCCCGTCGTTCGCCAGACGCAGTGTTTCATCGGCGGACAGTGGCTGCCTGCGAAAAGCGGCAAGACGTTCGCGACGATCGATCCGGCGACGGAAAAGGTGATCGCCCAGGTGGCCGAGGGGGACGCCGCCGACGTGGACACGGCCGTGCGGGCCGCCCGCGAGGCCTTCGACGACGGGCCGTGGCCGCGGATGGACGCCCGCGATCGCGGGCGGCTCATGGAGCGGCTCTGCGACCTCATCGAGCAGGAGATCGACGAACTGGCGGCGCTCGAGTCGCTCGACAACGGCAAACCGTTCAAGGACGCCCGGCACGGCGACCTGCCGCTCGCCCTCGACTGCCTGCGGTACTACGCCGGCTGGGCCGACAAGATCCACGGCCAGACGATTCCGATCCGGGGCCCGCACTTCACCTACACCCGCCGCGAGCCGGTGGGGGTCGCCGGGCAGATCATCCCCTGGAACTTCCCGATCCTCATGACGGCCTGGAAGTGGGGGCCGGCGCTCGCCGCCGGATGCACGATCGTGATGAAGCCCGCCGAGCAGACGCCGCTCACCTGCCTGCGGCTCGCGAGGCTCGCGCAGAAGGCCGGCATTCCCGACGGGGTGATCAACGTCGTGCCCGGCTTCGGGCCGACCGCGGGGGCGGCGATCGTGAAGCACCCAGGGATCGACAAGGTGGCCTTCACCGGCTCCGGCGAGACGGCGCAGGCGATCATGCGGCAGGCGGCTGACACGCTCAAGCGGCTCACCTTCGAGCTCGGCGGCAAGAGCCCCAACATTATCTTCCCCGATGCCGACCTCGATGCGGCGGTGATCGGCGCACACGTCGGCATCCACTTGAACCAGGGGCAGTGTTGCTGCGCGGGCTCTCGGCTCTTCGTCCACGAGAAGATCCACGGTGCGTTCGTCGACCGCGTGGTCGCGATGAGCCGCGGGCGGAAGGTGGGCGATCCGTTCGATCCGGCGACCGACCAGGGGCCTCAGGTCGATCGGGCCCAGTTCGACAAGATCATGGGCTACATCGACCTCGGGCGGAAGCAGGGGGCAACCTGCGCCACCGGTGGCGCGCGGGTCGGCTCGAAGGGGTTCTTCATCGAGCCGACGGTGTTCACCGGCGTCACCGACGAGATGACGATCGCGCGGGAGGAGATCTTCGGCCCCGTGCTGTCGGTGCTCTCGTTCTCCGACGTCGACGAGCTCGTGCGACGGGCGAACTCCACCGACTTCGGCCTCGCGGCGGCCGTCTGGACCCGCGATGCGAAGCTCGCCCACCACGTGGCGCACCGGCTGCGGGCCGGGACGGTGTGGGTGAACTGCTACGACGTGTTCGACGCGGCGGCACCGTTCGGTGGCTACAAGCGGTCGGGATTCGGCCGCGAACTCGGCGAGCGGGGCCTCGACGCCTACCTCGAGACGAAGACGGTCACGGTCAACCTGGGCTAAACGGCAAGGCTGGAGAGCGAATGGGAAGGTTTTTTGGCAGGGTGACGACCGGCGGCGGCTTCCGCGCGGTCATGTACACGTTCAAGAAGTCGCGGCAGGCGGGTGGCCTCTGGAAGTTCTGGAAGGCGATGCGTTCGAAGAACGCCTGCAAGACCTGCGCGCTCGGCATGGGCGGGCAGAAGGGGGGCATGGTCAACGAGGCCGGCCACTTTCCGGAGGTCTGCAAGAAGTCGTTCCAGGCGATGGTCGCCGACATGCAGGGGGCCGTGAAGCCGGAGTTCTTCGAGACCTACTCCATTCCGCAATTGCAGGCATTCACGCCCTACCAGATGGAGCACTCGGGCCGGCTCGTGCAGCCGGTCGTGCTCGAGAAGGGCTCGCAGCACTACCGGCCGATCTCCTGGGACGATTGCGTGGGCCGGATCGCGCGGAAGCTCTCGGCCACGCGGCCCGACGAGACCTTCTGGTACTTCAGCGGCCGCTCGAGCAACGAGGCGGGTTTCCTCCTCCAGCTCTTCGCACGGATCTACGGGACCAACCACGTCAACAACTGCAGCTTCTACTGCCACCAGGCGAGCGGTGTGGGCCTCGCGAGCATGCTCGGCACGGGCGCGGGCACCGTGAAGCTCGACGACATGGAGGGGGCCGACTGCGTGATCGTGCTCGGCGGCAACCCCGCGAGCAATCATCCGCGGATGATGCGGTCGCTCATGATGGTCCGCCGCCGAGGCGGGAAGGTGATCGTGGTCAACCCGATCATCGAGACGGGCATGGTGAATTTTTCGGTGCCGAGCGATCCATGGGCGCTTTTATTCGGCGCCGAGATCGCGAGCACGAACGTGCAGCCGCACGTCGGCGGCGACATGGCGTTCATCTACGGCATCATGAAGCGGGTGCGGGAGCTCAACCGGGAGACGCCAGGGATCGTCGACGAGCCGTTCCTCCGCGAGCGGACCCACGGCTGGCCGGAGCTCGCCTCCAGGCTCGACTCGCTCTCCTGGGACGAGATCGTGCACAAGTCGGGCGTGTCGAAGGAGCAGATCTGCGACGTCGCCAGGCAGTACGCCGAGAGCAAGCGGGTGATCTTCGCGTGGACGATGGGCGTCACCCACCAGCTCCACGGCGCGGCGACCGTGCAGGCGATCGCGGCCTGCGCACTCATGCGGCGGATGGTCGGCCGGCCCGGGGCGGGGCTCCAGCCGATCCGCGGCCACTCCAACATCCAGGGCATGGGCACCGTCGGCGTCACGCCCACGCTCAAGAAGGCGATCTTCCAGCGGCTCGAGAGTGAATACGGCCTGAAGCTCCCGACGACGAAGGGCTACGACACGCTCGAATGCCTCGACGCGGCCGACCGCGGCGAGATGCGGTTCGCCCTCTGCCTCGGCGGCAACCTCTACGGTGCGAGCCCCGATGCGACGTATGCGAAGCGGGCACTCTCGAAGGTGGACATGGTCGTCTCGATGAGCACGTCGCTCAACACCGGACACGCGAGCGGCTTGGGCGCCGAGGAGACGATCATCCTCCCCGTGCTCGCCCGCGACGAGGAGCCGGAGCCCTCCACACAGGAGAGCATGTTCAGCTACGTGCGGCTTTCCGACGGCGGCTCACCGCGGCACCCCACGACCGAAAACTCGGGCCCGCGGAGCGAGGTCGAGATCATCGCCGATATGGCCTGCCGCGTGCTTGGGCCGACGACGAAGGGAAACACGGGGGACGCGATCGACTGGAGGGAGATGGCCCACACCTCCACGATCCGCAAGGCGATCGCGAGGATCGTGCCCGGGATGGAGCAGGTGGCCGAGATCGACCGTACGAAGACCGAGTTCTCGATCCCCGGCCGCGCGATCGATTCTCCGACCTTCCCGACCGAGGACGGCAAGGCGACCCTCTTCGCCCACGATCTCCCCGATCCGCCGGACGGCATCCAGCTCATGACGATCCGCAGCGAGGGGCAGTTCAACACGGTCGTCTACGAGGAGGAGGACCTCTACCGCAACCAGACCCGCCGCGACGTCGTGCTCATCCATCCCGATGACATCCGCCGGCTCGGGCTGCGGCCCGGCGGCCGCTGCCGGATCAGGAGCTCGGCCGGCGAGATGCGGGGCCAGATCGTCTCGGAATTCGACCAGATTCGGCCCGGCAACGTAGCGATGTACTACCCCGAGAGCAACGTCCTCGTGCCGAAGACGGCCGACCCGCTCTCCCGCACGCCCGCATACAAGCGGGTGGCCGTGACGCTCGAGACCGACGACGAGGTCGTCGCCACGATCCGGCCGAAGCCCGAGGTCGTCGCCCCAGGCACGCCCCGCGACAAGATGAACGCCTGCGCAGGGTGAGCCCCGGAGTTTGCGAGGGTCGGGGCTGACCGTGCCATGTCGCCGGCGTAGCTGACGGGAACGCGAGGATGAGGGGTCGGTGTGAGGATCGCGAGCGTGTCAGCGAGCGAACTCATACCGCCCCTCAGCCGGACCACCAAACGCATGGCGACCGCATTCCGCAGGTTGAACAACCTGCGGCTA
>JBIIOJ010000231.1:0-5390 GCA_044337015.1 Pirellulales bacterium | reverse complement strand
GACAACGATCGCGTCCTCGTCAGGCAGCCCTTCGGATCGAGAGCGATGCCCGGGTCTCGTCCTGCACGATGCCGTAGGGCGTCCAGGCCATGCGATGGCGGCGGGTGGCGTCGCGGATTTCCCGATTCCGCTGCCACGACGCCTCGGTGACGTACGGACGCGGGTGCTCCAGATGCAGACAGATGGCACGATGCCGCACATGCCGGAACCGCACGCCCCCCTGCATGAGCCGTTCACCGAGTTCGCGGTCGAGTCCGCCGTATTCCATCCTCTCGTCAAAGCCGTTGACCCGGATCACATCCTCCCGCCAGGCCGAGGAATTGTGTCCGTTGAAGCTCGCACGCGTCGGCGTGAGATGGTCGAGCATGCCTCCGAACTGATCGCCGCCGGTGAGCATCTTGAGCCGGCTCCGCATCGACCGCCCGACGTGCCGCCGCAGCCAAGGCCATTCCATGCATGCACCGCTCGCGATCGCCTCCCGGGTGATCGCCAGGCTCGCCTCCTGCGAAAGACGGATGCAGCCTCCCGAGAGGGCATGGCCCTGCCGGGCCAGCCGCACGTGCGTGGCGACGAAGTCCGCTCGCGGAATGCAGTCGCCATCGGTGAAAACAAGGTAGTCGCCCGTGGCGCGGTCGATAGCACGGTTGAGGATCCGACATTTTCGAAACCCTTCGTGGCGGTGCCATACATGGACAAGTTGCGGCAATCCCGTCCGGCGGTGTCGTTCGACGACGGCCATCGTCGCGGCCCCTGAACCGTCGTCGGCCACGACAACCTGCCAGGGAGCGTGCGTCTGGTGCCGGTAGCCGACGAGCACCCTGTCGAGCCATTCCGGCGAATCGAACGTGCTGATGATGACCGAAACACGCATGGGTCAGGCAGCCGTGAGAAGCGGAACCAGATACCGCTCACCGACCCGAGCCCTGACGAATTCACGAACGCGATACTTATCCGCGAGGTACGCGTACGTGGAATGGTTGCCGTAGAGTTTTCTGTAGAGAACCTTCTCCTCGCACAACGTCGGCGAGAGAGGATTGAAGGAACGCCCAAAGAGACGTCGGAACCGACGACAGGTTCGCCAGCGGCGGATCAGGAATCCGACCCGCGATTCATGGTGGACAGGAAGATCGGCCGGCCAATCGCTCATGATCCCCCCGGGCGCGTATCTCATCGTCGTTTGCGTAGCCCGCTCTCAAGCGATTCGTCGCACTGATCGGGAACGACCGAGAAACCAGGAATTCTGGAAAAGATGCGGTGAATGGCTACTCTCATTGCATGCATCCGGCGGCGATTCCTCCCGGCGACCTTCTGAAACTCTGCGATGAAACCCGCACGCGGCGATCCGGCCCCGGCGGCCAGCACCGAAACAAGACCGAAACCGCCGTCATTCTCTTCCATGGGCCCACCGGCATCTCGGCCGAAGCCTCGGAGCGCCGAAGCCAGGCCGAAAATCGTCGAGTCGCCCTGACGAGGCTGCGGCTCAAGCTGGCCCTCGAACACCGCGAGCCCGCGAGCGACCGACCGACCGAATCATGGCAAAGACGGGTGCGAGGCCGGCAGCTCGTGATCGCCGCCGGCCACGACGACTACCCGGTCCTCCTCGCCGAAGCGCTCGACCATCTCCAGGCGGCGAGGTTCGAGATCGGCCCCGTCGCCGAAACCCTCGGCGTCACGGGAACCCAGCTCGTGAGGCTCTTCAGGAAGTGCCCGTCTGCGTGGGCGGCGCTCGCCGCCTGCCGGGTGAGTGCGGGCCTGCCGCCGCTCAAGTAGCCCGCGGCTCCATCGAGACCTCGACTCTACGCTGCAAGGTCTATTTCGATGGAACGACCTGCACGGTCCGGGCCACGCGGAAGCCCATGTAATCGGTGGTGTCGGTCATCACGGCGTAGTTGATCCGCGTTGCGGAGCGGGTTTCCCAGCGGGAGTGCATGAACGATCCACCTCGCTGTGACCGGAACACGGTCCGGAAGGCGTCTCCCGCGTAGAGTTCCGCCTCATCCTCGACGTCGTCGGGGTGCGCTATGGCACGCCGCCGCTCCTGCGGATCCGGCAGGTAGATGTTCTGGCTCCATTCGAGCACGTTTCCCAGCGTGTCGAAGAGGCCGTAATCATTCGGCTTCAGCCGGCCCACCGGATGCGTCATGCCTCCGGAATTGCCCGCCGACCATGAATACCGCGACAGCAGTTCCTCGGATTCCCCGTAGGGCCGATCCGTCGTCGATCCGGCACGCGTCGCGAACTCCATCTCCGCCTCGCTGGGCATTCGATAGCCGGCCAGGGCGAGCAGGTTTCGCTTCGGCCGAACGTCCGGCCTGCCGCGGGTGGACACGTCCTCGTAACACCACTGCGACGAAGGAATACCTTCCAGCTCGCTCAGGTAATTGCAGTAGGCGGCCGCCGTGTACCAGTCGATCCGCACCGCCGGAAGATCGGGCTCCCGCCCGAGGCTCGAAGGGAGTGCGTAGTCCGGCCTGAATTCCCGGAACTGGCCGATGGTGACCGGCGTGTCGGCGATCGCGTAGGTTCGTCCGATCCGCTTCGGATGCACCGGGTCATTGAAGGTTGCAGCGTCGTCGTCCTTGGGCGAGCCCATGGAAAACTCGACCGGCCCGGGAATCACCACCATCGTCTGCCCGGCTGAGTTGACATGCCACGAACGTGCCTTCGAGTCGACGGGGCTCGCGGTCGACGGCTGCATGGCCGCACGGCGGGAAGCCTCCGTTCGCATCGTCGCGTCGGTCTCTCGCAGCCACGCCTCGTCGTTCCACATCCGCAGCAGCCACTTGCTCGCACCGTGGATGCCCGGGTCCGGATCGTGCCGATACATTTCCCGCACCCTGGAAACCATCCTCTGCCGCACCGCGATTGAGACGTTCTCCTCGGCATAGGAGCCGAGGATGAGCAGCATCGCCCCGCGGACCGTCACATCCCGTTCCTCGTCGAAGCGGTCCGTCACCTCGACGCTTCCGGCCCCGGAGGTGGCGAGCCGATCGATCACGTAGCTGCGAATCCGTGGATCGGGGGTCTGCCGCAGGAGCCCCCACACATGCTCCGGTCGGCCGAGCTTCACGAGCCCCACGGCCGCGTTCGCCTTTCGCTTGGCGGCCCGCTCCAGGACCGACTCGTCGGACGTTACCGGCATCGCGCGATCGATTTCCGCGAGGAGGACGGGAATCACCTCTCCGGCGAGGTCCTCGACCCTCGTAAACGGAATCGTGTAGCCGTTGACGAAGTCGTCGAGCATGAGTTCGGCCAGTTCGGCGGGCCGTTCGGAGAGATAGTCTCCGAGCACGCTCGCCGCCCGGCTCCTCAGCGAGGAGGAGTTACTCCCGAGGAAAATGGCGGTCAGTGGCGGTACGAGTCGGGTGTTGACGGGCCTCAGGCACTCGCTCCACGTCCCCAGAGCGAGCGGCTCCTCGTTCACCATGAGCGTCGCCACCGGCCCCGCAGCATCGCCCCACCGTGGATTCTCCGGCTCGTACGCCGCGAGGGCGCACGCCGCACGAATCCGGCTTCCGGCCGTCTGCGGACTGGTTTCCCCAACGTTGCTCCAGAGCTGCTCCGACACGATCTGCTTGTAGGGCTCGAGCGATGCCACGATCACGCCGACGTCCTGCGGCCTGGCCTCGAGCAGGTGCTCGAGCACGGGCTCGACCTGCGAACCGTCGCCCGGAAGCAGGGCGAGGTGGATGGCGAGGTCCCGCACCGGATCGTCCTGCGTCGCCTGCTCCCGTGAGGCGGCTTCGAGAAGCGGCTGCACACGCGATCGATAGGGCTCGATTTGACGGACGATCGCCGGCACGTCCCGGATCCTCGCCACGAGCAGCCGCTCACGCAGGACCGTCGCCCGGAGGTTGCCGAAGAACTCGCGGGCGGTCCCGCCGGCGACGAGTACGGCCACGATCGCGAACGCGGTGCGGGACAGGTAATACCTTTGCGCCTCCCGCATCATCGCCTGCTGCGGCTGCGTCCAATCCTGTCGCCGCGTCCACCAGCGGATCTGCAGGCACTGCCACAACGAGGGCAGCTGCCGGCGCTCGCGGCGGGCATTCCAGACAGTCGCCCGATCGGCGAAAAGCAGCTCGGCTCGCCCGCGGCGGGTCTCCTTCTGTCCGCGGGTCAGCCACTCGCGGAGCGAGGGCACGAGGTAATCGTGGGCCAGCTGGTAGGAGACACCGTCATCCTTTCCTCCGCCTGCGGTCGCGGCGTCGTCCTCCCCGGAGATCGCGACGATGAGCCTCAGTTCCGAGTCGAGCAGGTCGATCAAGCCGGAGAAATCGGCGGGGTGCCTCCCGTAGCCGGAGGCCTCGAGCAGCTCCCGCCACGTGCGCCGCCGCCGTATCGTCGTGCCCTCCTCGGGAAGAAGACATTTCAGCACCGCGCGGGCGGCCTTTTGATGGTGCCGATGCCTCGCGGAAACACTCGTCGTGCCGAAGGTCTCCTCGAGGAAAGCCACCCCGACCCCCGCCGCACCGCCGAGCTTTCGGAGCACGGCCGGCTGCCACGGCTTCGCCTTCATGATCTCCGCGAAGAGCGCGAGCCGCACCGGAACCACCTTTCCATCGACGGCCAGGTCGTCGATCGCCTCGCGGAGAAACAGCGCCTGCTCGCGGCTCACGGCGCCGGGATCGTCGGGCAGCCTGCCGTAGGCCCGTCCGAACGACGCGAGGACCTTGGCGGCATGATCGATGTCGAAAAGGTCGATCATGGCGGAATTCACCCGTTCCACGAGCCGCACGTCGATGTCGAACATGAACCGGTTGACCGTCACCCAGTAGTCGTCCCGCACCATCACGAAACACTGCACGTGCGTGCCGTCGCACTGCCGCAGCGCCGACGCGAGGTCGCCGTCATGGTCTCGACCGTGGGTCTGCAGCCACTGCTCGAACTGGTCGACGACCATCAGCAGCTTCGTCCCCTCCGGCATCAGATCCCCTCGCCGCAGCCTCGTCACGGCCTCGGTCAGGCTGCAGCGCGGCGGCAGGTCGGCAAACCTGGCACGGAGCCGGCTGACGAGGGTCTTCTCGGTGTCGTCCGCGGATGCCTCCACGAAGACCACGATCACGGTCGGCGCCAGCCGCGGCAGCACCCCCGCCTTGACGAGCGAAGACTTCCCGCAGCCGCTCGGTCCGTAGACGCACCCCACGGCGAACGTTTCCGCGGGGTCGCGGGCCTCTACCCGCGCCTTGATGAGACGGATCGAATCGGGAAGCCCCTGCAGGTTCCGCGGGCCCGGCACCAGTTCGAGGTAAAACTCGCTGTCCGACGCGTCGAACGACCGCAGTCCCTTCGGCACGACCGGCGGAGGCCCGGCGGCAGAGGGCTTCGTGCCCGCCGCCGCGCCCGGCAAAATCGGCGGGAGCAGCCGGCCGAAACCGGTGCGTCGCACC
>JBIIOJ010000230.1:0-5415 GCA_044337015.1 Pirellulales bacterium | reverse complement strand
CGACCGGATGGTTCGGCCCGTGGGCCACGAGAAACAACTGCCGCCCGGGCAGCGACGTACGGCTCGTGAAGAAATCGAACACGGCCGCCGCGCGGGCGGCCGTGAGCTGGTGAGGCGGCAGCTGCGCGCCCGCCGGAAGCGGCTCACTGTCGAGATGCCCCTCGATGCCGATGAAGTGATTCGGATAGACGCGGGCGAGTTCCGAGGCGACCTGCGAGAGCGTCGCGGCGCCGCCCGGAAGGAGCGCGGCGGTCGATCCCTCGAAGAGCCTGTCGGATGGGATCTCGATGCGAATGACCCCGCCATCGAACCTTGCCTGCCCGTCGGGAAGATTGAGCTGCCCCATCGCCGCCTGCATGTCGGCCGGACCGATCGTGGGCTTCGCGACCGCGGCGGCCTGCGGCCCGGCCGCTCCCCTCGCGAACGCGTCGGCCGCCGGACCGCCCGGCGCCATGATGCCGGTTCCCCCGGCCTGCCTCGCCGCGGCGAGCTGTGACGAGGTGCTCGCAAGCTGTTGTCGCAGCGCGTCCACCTCCTCCTTCAGGAGAGTCGACTGCTCGCGACTCTGTGCGAGCATCGCTTCGGCCGCCGCCCCGCCCGGCACCGGCGGCGCCGTACCCGCCT
Organism: Pirellulales bacterium; assembly: GCA_044337015.1. Classification (GTDB taxonomy): domain Bacteria; phylum Planctomycetota; class Planctomycetia; order Pirellulales; family UBA1268; genus UBA4655. Next base: position 4,791 of record JBIIOJ010000230.1, on the reverse strand, counting down.
GCAACGACGGCGGAAGGATCGGCGGCACGCCGTCCATCGAGACCACCGGCGGTCCCTCGATCACCGGCGGCGAGAGCCCCGGCGTCGGCGGGGAAGTCCCAGGACGCACGAGCCCTGTCTTGAAGATGTTTTGGGAGCAGCCCGCGGCCATCGCGACGACGATCCCAGCCGCGAAGACGCGGCACACGAAACGGATCGGGCGACGGCATGCCAGCATTGCCTGCTCCAGGCCCCTCGACCGGGGCAGCGGGAGAGTAGGGGGCCTGGGGTGGCCGCAGCAAGGCCGACTTCCCTGCGTGAAAACGGGCAAAACCGGAATGGCAGTGCGGTTTCCGGTGTAGCAGCAGAGTGGCACTCTGCGGAATCCGTCCCGCCACCTTCAAGGCCGCACGCGGGCCCAGCAGGCAAGTGCCAGGGCCGTGAGGAGGATCACGCCGGCGACCGCACCGAAAAGCAGGAGCGGGTCCTCGAAGTGGATCGACACCCGTTCCCACACGCTCCTCCAGGCGAGGATCACGACCGCCCCGGCGAGACACAGGCTCGGCCCGTAGGGCAGTTCGTGGTCGCGACGGGCGACCCAGGCGACGAGGCCCTGTGCGAGCCCGATGAACGCCGCCGCGAAGAAAGTGAGCACGCCATGCTGCCAGCCGCACCAAGTGCCGATCATCGCCATGAGCGTCACGTCGCCGAGCCCCATCGCCTCGCGGCCGAGCGCCCGCGAGGCGGCCTCACGAATGAGCCAGACGATCCCGCCGGACACGACCGCCCCGAAGAGCGAGGCTTCGGCCGCGCGAAAGTGTACGATCCCACCATCGCGGCCTCCCGCGATCCATGCGGCCGCGACCGCCGCGAGGCCGGCGGGGAGGATCCACGCCCGCGGATCCCGCCAGCCCGTGCGGGCCGCGGCGGGCGCGGTGCAGACGCCCCACCACGCGGTGAAAGCCGCCGCGAGCGCTGCGAGGCCCCAGGGCGACGGCGCGGGAGCGAGCCAGGCCGAGCCGGCCGTGCCCCGCAGCGGACCGAGCGCGCCGAGCACGTCGGCCTCCACGAGCGGCGGCGCGTAGCTCCTCGGCTGCTCCCAGCCGACCGGAAGAAGCAGGTCAGGCCACGCGGTCACGCAGAGCATTCCGAGAATCGCACCCGGAACCGTGATCGCGTCGGGGATGACCCGGTATTCGAGGTCGCACCAGACCGCCGCGGCCATGAAGGCGAAAAGCGCGAGGTGTGCGGCCGCACGTGGCCATGCGGGAAGGCCGCCATCCGACGGTATTCCGGCCAGCCCCAGCCCCCTGAACGCCACCTCCCAGCAATACACGCCGACAGCCGCCACGATCGCCGTGACTAAGAAGCCGAGCCTCGCAGCCCGTGACGGAGACCGCGACGGCAGATCGGGCTCCCCCGACCCCCGTTCGATCCCGTGGATGATGCCGCTGACCCCCGCGGCCACGGCCCACCCGAGCAGACCGCCCGCCGCCGCGAAGGCGATCCCACCCGCGGCGTGCGGGGCGATGGACTCCGGCGAGACGGCGAAGGCGAGCATCACGGGTCGCTTCCTGGAGCGAGGGGTCGCGATCCGATCCATGCAGCGATCCGATCGACCACTTCCTGCGGCGAAATGTGCGACGTGTCGATCCGCAGGTCAGCCACCTCCGCGTAGAGTGGCTCCCGATCGCGAAGAAGTCGTTCCACCTCGGCAAAAGGATCGCCACCGGTGAGCGAAGGCCTACGCATGGCGGTCGAGGGATCGGCCTCGAGCCGACGCCGCACGCTCTCGGACGTCGCGTCGAGCCAGACGATCGGCCGCCCGCGCTCGACGAGGAGCCTGCGGTTCGCCTCGCGAACGACCACCCCACCTCCCGTCGCGAGCACCCCGTCACACGTGGCGAGCAGCCTCGAGAGCAGTTCGGTCTCACGGTCGCGGAACGCCGGCTCCCCGTGCGACGCGAAGAACTCCGCGACCGTGAGACCAGCCTGCCGCTCGAAGGCGACATCGGCGTCCTGCCAGTCACATCCGAGCCGCGACGCGACCGCCGACGCGACCGTCGTCTTGCCTGTGCCGCGGAACCCAACGAGCGTGAGGCGTGGCATGAACGACCCTGTGACCGCGTCAGGCGGGCGACTTGTGGGATGCAGTGGCCCGTTTCACGGCGTCCCGCATGACGCCGGGGGGCGGCTCCGCACCGTGCCAGAGCCGGTGTTGCTCCGCCGCCTGCCGCACGAACATCTCCACGCCCGTCACGGTCCGGCATCCGGACGTCCGTGCGTCCTTCAAGAGGAGCGTATTTTCCGGATTGTAGACGGTGTCGAAGACGATCATGTACGGCCGCAGGTGCTCGCGGTCGAAGGGCGTCTCATCGACGTTGGGATGCATGCCGATCGGGGTCGCGTTGACGATGCAGTCGTAGGGGAGCCGATACCGAGCCTGCCACTCGACCGCCTTGCAGCCGACGTCGGCCGCGAGCTTCCTCGCCCGCTCGGCCGTGCGGCCGGTTACCGTCACGTCGACGTGCCTCTGCTTCAGGCCGAAGGCCACGGCCCGCGCGGCGCCGCCGGCGCCGAGCACGAGCGCTGTCTTCGGGAAGGCCGCATCCGCCTCCCCCTCGGCCGACTCGAGCAACGCCTCGATGCTCTCGATCGCCGCCGTCGCGTCGGTGTTGTAGGCCTCGAGGCCACCGCCGGCGATGACGAGCGTGTTAGACGCCCCGATCGATGTCACGATGTCGTCGGCGGGCTTCGCGACGGCGAGCACCTTCTCCTTGTGCGGGATCGTGACGCTCAGGCCTGAGATGGGCCATCTTGCCATCGACTTCAGGAAGTCGGCGAGATGCTCCGCAGGAACGCGAAACGGCAGGTAAACCGCATCGAGCCCCGCGGCCGCGTAGGCCGCGTTGTGGACGGCCGGGCTGAGGCTGTGGGCGACCGGGTCGGCGATCACGCCGAGAATCTTCGTCGCATCCGTGACCGCGTCGACACGGTAGAGATCCCGCATCTGCCTCCAGCCGATCTGCCCCGGCGCCATGACACGGTCGTCGTGGAACGTCGCGAACGTGAAGGGGCTCCCGCAGCGGAGCCCGAGCACGCGGGTCGGCACGCCGATGTCTCCCATGCAGATCCCGACCATCGGCACCTTGCTGGCTCGCACGAGGTCGAGCATCCGCAGGTTGTCGTCGGGATGGTTCGCCATCGTGGCGATCTTCACGACATCCGCATCCAACGAGGCGAGCTTCTGGTGCAACCCAGCGAGGTCCGTGGGCGTGCGGTGGAAGTCGTGGTGGCTCACGATCCGCTTCGTCTTGCCATACCGAGGCACTTTCGACGCGATGTCGTCCTCGAGGTCGACGTAATCCGCCCCCTCGACGATCGCCGTCCGCAGCACGACGAGCCTCGCCTCGTCCGACCGTCCCCAGCGTCCGCCGTCCGATGACCGGCGGCACGTGACGATCACGGGGCAGGGGCGGTCGCGGAGCAGCCGCTTCACCTGCACCTCGCCCTGGATGTAGTCGAGCCGCAGCTCGACGAGCTGGATGCCGTTGTCGGCGAGATGCTTGTGCTCGGCGATCACGTGGCGGTGGCGGCCACGGCCGATACTGACGCAGATCATCGTCCGTCGCCCCCTCTTTCCCGTGCCTCTGGTGAGATCGTAATGCTCATGTGCGGCGGAACTGTCGGTCAAGCTCCTGCCGCGAGAGCTTGAGCGTCGTGGGCCGTCCGTGCGGACAGTGATGGGAATCCTCCACGCCCTCGCGGCGGCTGACAAGCGCGTCGATCTCCTGACGCGAAAGTGGATCGCCCGCCTTGATCGCCGCCTTGCAGGCCATGCCGTGGAGCACCTCGTCGAGCAGCCGCTCCGGCTCGCCGGCATCGGCGTTCTCCAGCCGGCCGAGCACCTCCCGCAGGAGCGTCGCGGCGGGAGTCCGCCTCGACAAAGCGGGCTTGGCCGTCACTGCCACGCCGGATCCGCCGAAGGGCTCGACCCGAAGGCCCACCCGCTCGAGCAACGGGGCATGCGAACGGAGGAGCTCGGCCTCGGCGGCCGCCAGCTCCACGGTCTCCGGCACGAGCAGCCGCTGCGACTCGAGCGTGCCTCCGGCGAGCGACTCCCGCATCTCGGCGAACAGCACCCGCTCGTGGAGCGCATGCTGGTCGATCACCTCGATCCCCTCGGGCGTCTCGACGACGAGGTAGCGATCGTGCATCTGGATCGCCCGCGGCGCCGCCTGCGCCGCGGATGAGGGGAGGATTGTCGCCGCGAGGCCGCCGCTGGGCTCTTCGGCGGTGGCGGCCGCGTCGAAGGGCAGGGATGGATCGCGACGGCGGTCGATCGCTGCCTCAGGGATTTCCCCGCGGAGCGGAAAGCCACCGCCAGTCGTGTGCGGACGGAAGGAGGGCACGGATCGCGGCTCGGCCTCCGGCCGCCGATCAACCGGAGGAACCAGCCGGGCCGCAAGGTCCGCCGAAAGAAACGAAGTTCGGACCGCCGCGAGCACGAGCTGATGGAGCTTCGAAGGCTCGCGAAACCGGACCTCCGTCTTGGCCGGGTGCACGTTCACGTCGACCTGCGACGGCTCGACCACGATCCGGAGGAAGACGATCGGCTGGCGGCCGGTCAACAGCAGCCCGCGGTAGGCCTCCTGCACCGCGTGGAGGATCGAGCGGTCGCGGAATGGCCGTCCGTTCACGAACAGCTGCTGGAGGCGGGTGCTCGCCATGTCGTCCTCTGGCCGGCCGACCCATCCTTCGACCATCGCGCCGTCGGCCTCGGCCCTCACCGCAAGAAGTCTCTCCGCGAGC
>JBIIOJ010000229.1:0-5423 GCA_044337015.1 Pirellulales bacterium | reverse complement strand
CTCCGGGGGGGCGTGGGCGGGGGGGTGGGAACGTTGAGGAGCATCAGGCGTATCCTCGCCGTAGCGACGATGCGTCCGCTCCCCCGGCGGCAATGCGGTATCCACCAAACTCCGCCGGTGTGGCCGTTACACTACGGGAGTGAGCGTCAGCGAGCGGACAGGCAGTCTTGATGCGGCGGAGTCCGGGTCGCGGGCGGCTTCGCGTGGAGGCGTGACGCGGCTGCCCGGGACGGTCCTGCCGGTGGTCTGGCTCGTCGTGCCGGTGCTCGTGGAGCAGACGCTCGCGCTCGGCGTCGGGTTTACCGACAAGTGGCTCTCCGGCAATCTGCTCACGGGGGCGGAATACCTCGCGGCCGTCGGCATGGTGGCCTACTGCGTGGGATTCCTTCCGGGGCTGTTCGCGGTCCCCTCGGTGGCGGCCACGGCACTGGTGGCCCGCGCGGTCGGCGCGGGTGACCTCGCTACGGCGCGGCGGGCCGCAGCCGTCTCGCTGCTCGTCGGCGCGGCGATCGCCCTCGGCCTGCTCGTGCCCGCCGTCTGCCTCGGGCGGACGGTCGTGGGGCTCTTCGGGCTCGCCCCCGAATCCCGGATGCTCGCGGAACGGTACCTCGCCATCGTCGTGCCGGCGATCCCCGCCATCATGCTCTTGAACGTGGGCGTCGCGATCCTCCGCGGGGCGGGCGACATGCTCGCGGGGCTCACGGCGATGGGAGTCGTGAACGTCGTCAACGTGCTCGCCAGTTGGGGGCTCGCCGCCGGCCTCGCGGGCCTCCCGCCGCTCGGCTGGGAGGGCATCGCCTGGGGAACGGCGATCGGCTACGTGGCCGGCGCGGTGGTCGTGATCGTGGCCCTCGCGAGGCGGGCGGCGACGATCGGTCGTGACGGATCGCCCGGCGTCGATTCGACCGTCGGCCGGATCCTCGCGATCGGCGTCCCGGCGGGGATCGACACGCTCGCCAATGCCATCCTCCAGCTTTCCTTCCTGTCGATCGTGAACCGGCTGGGGGACGTCGACGCGGCCGCGCACGCCATCGCGATCACCATCGAGTCGATCGCCTACCTCCCGGGCAGCGCCTTCCAGGTGGCTGCTGCCACGCTCGCCGGCCAGTTCCTCGGCGCCGGCGATCCCGGCCGCGCCAGGAGGACGGTCTGGCTCGCGACCGCCTCGTGCGCCGCCTTCATGACCGTCGTGGCGGTGTGCTTCTACCTCGAGGCGGATCGGCTGGCCGGCCTGTTCGTCGGGGCGGGCACGGCTTCGGAGGGAGTCTCGCCGATCGCGGCGAGGCTCGTCCGGATCGTGGCCTTCGCACAGCCGTTCCTCGCGATGCTGATGGTCTTCGCCGGCGGACTGCGGGGCGCCGGCAAGACGCGGCTGCCGCTTGCCGTCAATGCGTTCGGTCTTCTCGCGGTGCGGCTTCCCCTGGCGGTGTTTCTCGCCCGTCCGTCGGTGCCGCTGCCTGGCACGGCGGTCGAACTGCCGGGGCTCGGGCTGGGGGTCGAGGGGGCGTGGTACGCCATGGCCGTTGACCTCGCGGTGCGGGGCGTCGGGATGGCGTTGCTCTTCGCGGTTGCGATCCGCGAGCGGCCGCTCGCGCCGGCCGATTCGTCTGGCCCCTGGCCATGGTCTCGCTACACTTGTCAGAAGTCTTCGTGACGCCGAAGCGAGCCGGCGTTCCTCGGAGCCCTCGGAGCCCCAAGATGGCCGTCGACATAGACATCGAATCCTGGACCACCGCCGACGCGGCCGACCTCTACGAGGTGTCCCGCTGGGGCAACGGCTACTTTTCGGTCGGGACCGAGGGGCACCTCATGGTGCATCCCGACAAGAATCCGACGCGGTCGATCGACCTGAAGCAGCTCGTCGACCGGCTTCAGGTGCGGGGGATCGACCTGCCGATCCTGCTGCGGTTCGCGGACATCCTCAAGCACCGGCTCGGCGAGCTCCACGGCGTCTTCGCCAATGCGATGCAGGAGTCGGGGTATCGCGGGAGCTACTGCTGCGTCTACCCGGTGAAGGTGAACCAGCAGCGGCAGGTGGTCGAGGAGGTGCTCCAGTTCGGCCGGCCGTATCGGTTTGGCCTCGAGGCTGGGAGCAAGCCGGAGCTGCTGGCCGTCGTCGCAATGGCCGACAACGAGACGCCGATCATCTGCAACGGCTTCAAGGACGCGGAGTTCATCGAGACGGCGATGCTCGCCCAGAAGATCGGCCGCCACATCATTCCGGTCGTGGAGCGGTTTTCCGAGCTCCAGATGGTGCTCGAGTACGCCGAGAAGCTCGGCGTGCGGCCGCGGATCGGCATGCGGGTGAAACTCGCGTCGCGGGGCGCGGGCCGGTGGCAGGCTTCGGGAGGGTTTCGCAGCAAGTTCGGCCTTACGGTCATCGAGCTCATGAACGGGCTCGACCTGCTCGCCTCGCGCGGTATGGAGGACTGCCTGCAGCTGCTCCACTTCCACCAGGGCAGCCAGATCACGAACATCCGCCACATCAAGGCCGCCCTCAACGAGGCCTCCCGCGTCTACACGGAGCTCGTGAAGCGGGGGGCGGGCCTGCGGTATCTCGACGTCGGCGGAGGGCTCGGTGTCGATTACGACGGCTCGCAGACGAATTTCGAGTCGAGCGTCAACTACAGCCTCCAGGAATACGCCAACGACGTCGTCTACCACGTGCAGTCGGCCTGCGACGAGGCGGGAGTCCCGCACCCCACGATCGTCTCCGAAAGCGGCCGAGCCATCGTCGCCTACCACAGCATGCTCGTGTTCGGCGTGCTGGGCGTGTCGGAGCAGGGGGGGCAGGGGGAACCGAAGGAGGTGGCGGCCGAGGCCGAGCAGCCGCTCCACGACCTGCTCGAGACCTACCAGGGACTCAACGTCCGCAACCTGCTCGAGAGCTACCACGACGCGCAGCAGGCGCTCGACACCGCAATGAGTCTCTTCGCGACTGGCCACCTCCCGCTCGACCAGCGGAGCTCTGCCGAGAACCTCTACTGGGCGACCTGCCGCAAGATCTCGAAACTCGCCAAGCAGTTGGAGTTCATGCCGGAGGAGCTCGAGGGGCTCGAGGCGTCGCTCTCCGACACCTACTTCTGCAATTTCTCGCTCTTCCAGTCGATCCCGGACAGTTGGGCGATCAAGCAGTTGTTTCCGGTGATGCCGATCCACAGGCTCAACGAGCGGCCGACCCACTCGGCCGTGATCGGCGACGTCACCTGCGATTCGGACGGCAAGATCGACCAGTTCATCGATCGCCGCGACGTGAAGCGGACGCTGCCGCTCCACCATTTCGAGGGCAGCCCCTACTACCTCGGGGCCTTCCTGATCGGCGCCTACCAGGAGATCCTCGGCGACCTCCACAACCTGTTCGGCGACACGAATGCCGTTCACGTCGGCATCGACGACCGTGGCGAGGTCGTGCTCGACGCGGTCATCAAGGGCGACACCGTGAGGGAGGTGCTCGACTACGTCGAGTTCGACCCCAACCAGCTCGTGCAGAAGCTCCGCGACTCGATCGAGCAGGCGGTTCGCGAGGGCAGGATCTGCGATTCGCAGGCGGGGCGGTTTCTGCGGTTCTACGAGGAGGGGCTCGGCGGCTACACCTACCTCGAGGAGCCGGCCGAGCGGTAGCGCCGAACGGCTGAAGGGCCGCACAGACAAGGGTTCTAACGCACCGGATTGGGGTCGCCCGGGCCGCCGGCCGCTGCTATGGTCCCGGCCCTCTGGAGGACCGGTTTGCGTCGGAGGTTTCCATGACTGTCGGGTGCACCCGCGAGCGGCGGCTCGGATTCATCGTCGGCTTCATCGGAGCCGCCATGGTGGCCATCGGCCCCGCGGCGGCGCAGCAGCCGAACGCACCTGCAGCCGGTCCGCAGCCGCAGGCCGCCCAGCCCCCTGCCGCCCGGGTCGCGGCGGTGCCCCAACGACCGCTTTCGCCGGAGGAATCGGCGGCGCTCGAGCGACTCCTCGCAGCTTGGGAAACCCGCAATGCGTCGGTGAAGACCTGGTCGTGCGCCTTCTACAAGTGGGAATACAACGCCTGGAGTCCCGCCGACGCGGCGGGCAAGCGGCTGGCCTTCACGGAGGCCACCGGCGAACTGAAGTACGCCGCCCCCGACAAGGGTCTCTTCCGCATCAAGGAGTCGAAGCAGTGGAACACCGACCGCCGCCGCTACGAGACGAAGGCCGGCGAGGCTGGTGAACACTGGGTCTGCAACGGCACGAGCATCTACGAGTTCCGTCATGCGGAGCGGCAGTTGCGGGAGACGAGGCTGCCGCCGGAAATGCGGGGCAAGGCGATCAGCGACGGCCCGCTCCCCTTCGTCTTTGGCGCGAGGGCCGAGACGCTCAAGGCGCGGTACTCCATGCGGCTCGTGACCCCGCCGGGCACCAACGACCAGATCTGGCTCGAGGCGGTCCCGAAGTGGCAGGGAGACGCGGCCAACTTCTCGAAGGTCGAACTCATCCTGCAGGCCCGCGACCTGATGCCCTTCGCGATCCAGATTCACAAACCGGGCGGCCAGGATCGCGATGTGTATCAGTTCGATCCGCAGACGAGCCTGTTCGACCGAGGGCTCGACCTCATCCGCGACTTCTCGAAGCCGGTGACGCCGCTTGGCTACACCTTCATCCTCGAGGATCAGCCGCCGCCCGCACCAGCGGCCGGCCGGTAGCCGCCGGAGCCTTCCACCGGTTCGATTGCCAACTCGGGTCGGCTATACTTTCGGCTCGTTCAAGCATTCCCCGGCCGAGGCACCGATGTCGCTCGTCGATCCTTCCCATCCGCTCGTCAAGCTCGTTCGCAAGGACACGCGGTATTCGCTCGACGGCTACCTGTTCGTGCTGGAGTCGCTGACGTTCGCACAGCAGTCGCTCGGGATGGGCGAGGAGGCGGCGGGCGAGAATGCCGATCCGCTGGCGGCCGCCCACGGGGCGACGGAAGCGGTGGATCCCCCCGCCGCGAAACGCACCCGGGCGGGCCGCACCAAAAAAAAGGCCGCCGAACGGCATCTCACCGGGCAGCAGCTCTGCGAGGCTGCCAGGGTCTACGCGATGCGGCAGTACGGGTATCTCGCGAAGACCGTGCTCGGATCCTGGGGCATCACGAGGACGGACGACATCGGCGAGATCGTCTACAACATGATCGCGATCGGCCAGATGCGGAAGACGCGGACGGACCGCCGCGAGGACTTCAACGATGTCTACGATTTCGACGAGGCGCTCTCGCGGGAATACTCGTTCGCGAGCCCCGAGGCCGAGGCGTAGCAGCCCATGGGAAGCGCGACGAAATCCTCCCGCACATTTTCTTTCCGGTCATCCGGTCGTCGCGGGTCGGCGGCCGCATTCGCTGCGATTGCCGGAGTGGAGGCCGCATGGCTCGCCTTCCTCGGGTGGATGGCGTGGAGGGGGTGAAGATGCCCTCGATTCCGCTC
>JBIIOJ010000228.1:0-5442 GCA_044337015.1 Pirellulales bacterium | reverse complement strand
GACGCCGGGCGAGTTGCCGGGAGAGTGGATGCCGGCGATCGTGGCCGCCCCGCCGATCGTGCCCGAGCCCATGAGCGTGGCGGCGGCGGCCACGGAGAGGGCGCCGGAGCCGAGCGAGCCGTTCACGACGAACGTGCCGGCGGCGATCGAAGTCGATCCGGAATAGGTGTTGTTGCCGGCGAGGGTGAGCTTGCCGACGCCGGTCTTCGTGAGCGAACGGGCGCCGCCTGTTTCGGAGATCGCCGAGCTGATAAGGAGCTGGCCGGAGGAGTTCACGGCGAACGTCGGATTGTCGCCAAGACTGACAGGCGAGTTGATGACGTGGCCCGTGCCGCTGACGCCGACCGGGCTGAGGCTGACCGTGCCGGAGCTTGCAAGCACGAGCGTGCCGCCCGTGATGCCGCCGGAGTTGCCGGCAAACGACAGGTTTGAGAGCGTCTGCGAAAAGCCGTTGAGGTCGAGCGTGGCGGCGCCGAGCGAGGAGCCCACGGTCACGGGCGTGACGGGGTCAATCCTGTCGTTCGAGCCGTTCAACTGCGCTGATCCATTGACAACGGCCACGCCGGCGAGAGTGGATGGAAGGTCGCTTCCGAAGCGAACCGTGCCGGCGTTGCCGGCCGAGCCGACCGTAAATACGGCATTTGGCCCCGGCCCTGACGTGCCGCTCGCACCCGCCCAGATGCTATTGAACTCAGCCGTTCCGCCGTTGGATGCCTGGAGTGTGATATCGCGGCCGACGCTGATCGTCATGCCGCTGAAGAAAGTCGTTGTGCCGGTGCCGACTCCTCCAATCACCACGATCTGTGAACTGCTGGAGCCGCTCGAAGCGATTGAGAATCCGCGGGAAATGGTCACGCCCTCCGCGAGAAACGCCGCCGTGCCGCTCGTCGCCGCCGAGTCGCCGATGATCGGGAGGTCGGTCGTGTTCGTGCCGACGGGGCTGGCACCGGACGTGCCAACTGTGCCTCCCACGACGATCGTGCCGTCGAGGACTTTCAGTTGGCCCGTGTAGCCGCTGTTGCCCGTGAGCCGCCAGAGGCCGCTACCGGTCTTGGTCACGCTCACGCCGTTGCCGGCGATCGGGCCGATCTGGTTGAGGGACGTACCCGTGGCGTTCAGCGTGAACGTCCTCGTGCCGCTGCCGCCGTCCGTGTTCGTCCCGGTGAGGACGAGGGGGCCGGAGCCGATGGCTTCGATTGTCACGTTGCCGGTGCCCGAAAGATTCAACACGCGATTGCTTGCGTGGCCGGTGCCGGTGTAGCGGAGCGTGGCATCGGCGGTTGACGAGCCGAAGCCGATCGCGCTGCTGGCGGCAGCCGGGGCGCCCAGAGCGGTCGCGTTGGCCGTGCCACTGTCGGCGATCGAGTTGAATTCGAGTACACCGCCGCTCACTGTCGTGGCGCCGCGGTAGGTGTTGAGGCCGGAGAGCACGGCCGTACCGGCATTCGACTTTGTGAGCGTGGCGGCGGTTCCAGCGAGGATCGCCGACACGGTCACCGTGCCGGCGTTGTTGCTGATCGCGAACGACGAGCCCGTGAGCGTGGCCGAGCCGAGGATGGATCCGGAGCCGCTGATCGTCACGGCAGCAGCGGAGGTCGAGTTGGCAAGGTCGAGCGAGCCGTTGCCCGTTAGGGCGATCGGGCTCGCGGCGGGAATCGCGTTAGCGACGCCGAGCTGCAGCGTGCCCTCGCGGATGGTGGTGGTGCCGGTGTAGGTGTTGGCCACGTTCATCGTGAGCGTGCCGCTGCCGATCTTAACCAGGTTGAGGAGGCCCGCGGCCGTGTTGGCGATCGGTGCGCCCGAGTAGGTGCGGCCCCCCGCCCCGACGTCAAACCCGATGCCTGCGTTGGCCACGAAATTGCCTGAGGTGCGGATCGTGTTGAGATCGCCGTCGGTGACGGCATCGCCGACGGCGAGGGTTGCCCCGGCAGCCACAGAGTAGCGGCCGGTCGTGTTCCAGCCGGGCAGCGAATCGGTGCTGCTGATGGCGAGGATGCCACCCGAGATGCCCGTCGTTCCGGTGTAGGTGTTGGCGGCCGTGAGCCGGAGGATGCCGGAGCCGCTCTTGAGGATCGACGCGCTGCCGCTCACGCCGCCGTTGCCGATCGTGCCGCTGATCGTCGTATTGCCGGTTCCGGCGAACGTGACCACCCGCGCCGTCGTGTCGGTGCCGTTGCGGAGAAGAACCGGCCCGGCGAGCGTCAGTAGTTTGTCCGACTGAATGTTGTTGGTCAGCGTGCGGTCTGCCGCCGACGCGGTGACCGACCCAAGGACCGTGAGCCCCTGCGATCCGCTGATGGTCAAACTGCCGCCGAGCACGAATCTATTGGCCCGCGAGTTCGCGCCAGTGAGGTCGGCGTTGACGCCGAGAGCGCCAGCATTCGCGGTCGTGTACGTCGCCGAGCCGCTGCCGAGGGCATTGGGATGGCCGACGGTGATGCCGCCGTTGGAAACGGAGAAGCTCGCCGGGGCCCAGCCAGAGTTGTTGCCCGACAGGGTGATGCTGGTATTGTTGGCGAGAGATAGAGCCGTATTCGTGCCGCTGATCTGCCCGCTGATCTCGGCAGAAATGCCGGTTGGAACGGTGATCGTGATGGCGGAGGGCACGATCGCGACAGGCCCGGCGAGTGTGAGGGCCGCGGCCCCTGCCGCGTTCAGCGTTGTGTCGGCAGTCATGACCACGGGATTCGCCACCGTTCGCGGCGAGGCGTCGGCAGCGAGCCCACCGCCACTGAGCGTGACCGTTCCGGTGCCGAGTGCATTGGCGTTGCCGATGACGATCAACCCCGAACCTGTACCCATGCTGACCCCCGCGAAGGCGTTGCTACCGGTAAGCGTGAGGTTGCCGGCAGCCGCCTTCGTGAGCGTGCCGCCGGCACTCGTGAGATTCGTTGCCCACGTGACGTTTTGCGAGTTTGTATTCACGGAGTAGAGCTGGCCGGCCTCGGTCGAAAATCGCGACGAGTAGTCGAACGTGTTGGCCGACGAATACTGCAGAGCTCCGCCGTTGAACCGGATCGTGCCGCTGGCGCCGAGCGGGCCGCTCGTGCCCGGCGTCTCGGCGAAGGCCACGCGCGCGTTGCCGGAGTTGAGCCAGACGCTGCCGGTGAACGTGTTCGCAGCGGCAAGTTCGAGCGGTGCGTTTGCGCCGCTAACCACCAGGCCTCCCGTGGTCGTCGCCAGGATCGGCGTCTGGACCGAAAGCCCGCCGTTGGTGCTGTCCGACCAGTAGTAAAGTGAGGTCGTGCCGCCGGTCGTGATGCCCGAGCCGCCGGCGATCACCTGGCCCGACCCGGAATTATTGCCCGATGAATAGAGGCCGCCGCTGGAGACCGTGAGCGTCTGGGAGGCGCCGAGCAGGATCGAGCCGCCGTTGCCCGTGAATCGCAGCGAGGCAATCGAATCGGTCGTCTGGGCACTCACGCCGGTGTAGGACGTGACCGAGGGATTGGTACCGGTGATCGCCTTCGAGAGCGTGAGTGTCGATCCCGAGATGGCCGTCACATAGGTGAAGGTCGGGACGCCCGAACCGGCCACGATCCCGCCGACCGTAAAGTTGCCGGGAGTCGTGACCGTCACCTGCGTGGTGCCGTTGGTGCCGGAGAGCAGTTGAACCGTGGCCGAAGTAATCGCCGTGTACTGGACGTGCTTGCCGGTGTTGGCGCCAAGGGTGGTCTGCGTGCCGGTAAGGGCGACGGAGTTGGGCGTCGTGCCGTACGAAACAACTCCCACATAGCCGGCCGTGCCGGAGCCCGTCGTGTAGTAGGCCGGACGGGTATCATACGACAGGCTGGCCGGCAAATACCCCACCGCCTGATTGGCAATCCGAACCTGGGTATTGCTGCCCAAACTGCCACTACCGACGGAGAACCGCCCCGTGGCGCCCTGCGCCACCGCAACAGACGAGACGATCAGGGAGGCGCTGCCCACAGCCCCGCGGGAGTGGCTTACCGAGCCCGAACCGGCTCGGAACTCGACGGTCCCTACCGTGCCTGTAGTCGACAGACCGTTGCTGGCATATGTGAAGGAGCCACTGCCAGTGAGCACGATCGACTGGTTGGACGCCAGTTTGCCGCCCAGGCCCCCGTTGACCGTCACCCCGCCGCCGCCGATCACGAGCCCGCCGGAGAACGTGTTGCTTGAGTCGCCGTTGAGCTGGAGCGTGCTCGCGCCCGTCTTCGTGAGCGTGCTGGTGCCGGAAAGAACGCCCAAGAGCGTGAAGTTCGCCGAGCCGGCTCCGCTGATCGACGTATTGGCGTTGAAGGCGATGTTGTTGGCGATGTCGTAGGAAAGCGTGCCGGTCGTACTGATGCCGTTGAGAACGATCGCGGGCGAGGGGCCCGCGAACGTGAGATTGCCGCCGGTGAGCCGCACCGTCGTGATAGCCGCCGTCGCGGGGCTCAGGCCGTTGAGCATGAGCGAGCCGAGCGTGAACGCACCGAGATCGTTGTCCGCCGTGATCGTGCCCGACGAAAGCGGCGTCGTCGTGTTGCTGAAGTACTGAAGCGCGGTCGTCTCGCCGCTCGCGGGCACGCCGCCAAGCCAGTTGGCGGAGTCACTCCAAAGGCTCGTGCCACTCGTGGTCGTGCCCGTCCACACGCTCTGGGCCTTGGCAGTGCCGGCGTTGGCAATCGCGAATGCGCATGCGGCAAGGGCGAGGCACGTGCGACGGACGCTCGCGGAGACCGGCGTTGCCTTGGAGGCAATTTGGTTTTTCATACCGACCGTTCCCGTTCGATGCGAGGCCTACGGCGAACTGCTGGTGGTGGGATGCACCCTTGTGCCCCCTACTGAAAGCCTATCCCCTGGCCGCCTCTCCCCCGCATCGTACGAAAGGGCATTGCCCGGAAAGGTTTTCGGGGGCGGAGCAATGGCGTTCCCAGGCCGCCAAACGCGGTTCCATCCCCCCCAAGGGGTGCCTTACCGCACCGCGCCGGGGTCGATCTGCAGGAGGCCGAGGTCGAAGCCGCGGGCGACGGCGCCGGCCCGGTCGGTGGCGTTGAGTTTCATGAAGATCGCCGTGACGTGCGACTTCACGGTCCGCTCCGCGATCCCGAGCTTGCGGCCGATCTCGACGTTCGTCTTCCCTTGACGCATCATCCGTAAAACTTCGAGTTCGCGGAGGGAAAGAAGTTCCGGCCGTGGCGGCGGCGGGGCGGGCAGGACGCCGATCTGGATCGACTTCTGCCCCGCGTGCACCCTGCGGATCACGGCCACGATCTCCTCGTGGGCCACCCGCTTCGTGAGATAGGCGCTCGCGCCCGCCTCGACCGACCGTGCCGCATCGGCGGCCGACTCCGACGACGTCAGCATCAGGATCTTCGCGTCGGGCGTGATCCGGCGGATCCGCTTCGTCGTCTCCACGCCATCCATGCCGCTCATGCTCACGTCGATGATCGCGACATGGGGGTGGCACTTCTGCCAGAGCCTCACTCCCTCCTC
>JBIIOJ010000227.1:0-5458 GCA_044337015.1 Pirellulales bacterium | reverse complement strand
CTTGGATGCTGAACGCCGGGGGAGCGGACGTTGAGGAGCATCAGGTGTATCCTCACCGTAGCGACGATGCGTCCGCTCCCCCGGCGGCAATGCGGTGTCCAGGAGCTTTTTCTCTGCTGCCCCGGAGCTGCCCGTATGCCCTCGCCGGCCGCTGGGATCGTCCGGCGGCAGGAAGCAGATGCCGGGCTCGACCTGAAATCTCAAGATGAGCCGCAGGGCGGCTTCAGGCCTTCTTGGCGGCGAGCAGTCGCGACGAGAGACGCGACTTGATCCTGGAAGCGCGGTTTTTGTGGATCACCTTCGCGGCCGCGGCCCGATCGACGGTGCGGGCCGCCGTGCGAAACGCCTCGGCCGCCTCGTCGTGCTTCGCCGTCCCGGTGGCGGCGAGGACACGGCGGATCGCCGACTTGATTTCCGATTTCGCGGCGCGGTTTCGCTTGCGGCGGGCGAGGTTTTGACGGTTTCGCTTCTTGGCGCTGGCCGAATGGGGCATGGGAGCTCTGGCAACGGGTTACGGGGTCTTTTTCAGGGATTCTTGTTATGCCCGATGGAGTCGAGCTTGTCCAGCCGCTGGGCCACGTCGCGGTAGCCGAAATCGAGCCCCGCGAGCGTCGAAAGGTGCTTTTTGGCCGCGTCGACATCCTCCAGGCCGGCGGCCAGCACCCCCGCCCGGTAGAGGGCCCGCTTGCGGAGATCGAGTTCCCGGTCGGTGAGCAGGTCGACCGCCGTGGTGTAGTTCCGCATGGCGAGTTGGTACTGCTTGATCTTCTGAAAGCACTCGCCGAGTTCGAGCGACACCTGCCCCCGCCTCCGCGGATCCTGCAGCGAGTCCTGGAACTGGCGGATGGCCTCGGTGAAGTTACCGGCGGCCTTCAGCCGCATCGCCAGCTCGTACTTCCAGGTCGGGTTCTCCGGATACCGCGAAGTGCGGGCGGAGTAGACGTCGATCTCGAGCTTCAAAAGCTGCTGGCGTAGCTTCTCGAGCGTGGCCCGATTCCCTGCGGAATCCTCGGCCTCGAGCCGCTTCTCCGCGACGAGAATCCGCTGGCGGGCCCACCGCATCTGGCGATCCTCGAGGTGCTCGCGGACCTTCAGGTCGTTGCCGGAAGCAGCGAGCGCGTCGAGCAGCGTCTTCTCCGCGTCGTCAACGGAGCCCGCCCGATCGTGGAGGTCGGCCAGTTCGAGGTAGTTTTCGATCTCGGTCGGCTTCGCCTTGATCAGTGCCTTCAGCTCGGCGGCCCGGTCGGTCGACGCGGGCTGGGCTGCCGCCCCGGCCTTCGCGGCTCCCCCGCGGCCGGTGAGGCCGTGCCCTGCGACGATCGTCTTTTCGACCTGGAGCCGGGCGATCTCCTTCTGCGCCTCCTCGGCGAAGTTCCTCACGTTCGACACACGTACCCAGCAGGCGACCGCCTGGTCGAACTCGCCGCGGTCGGCCAGAAACCGGGCGCATTGGCGGTTCACCTCCACGTCCGACGGAGCGGCGTCGAGCGCGGCTTTCAGGTAGACCCGCTGGGTCTCGAGTTGCAGGAGGTTACCGCAGGCTTCGGCCATCGCGAGCAGACAGGAGTGGTCGAAGGTATTCGTCTTGAGGACCGCCAGTCCCTGCTTGAGCACCTCGCCCCACTGGGCGGCCGCGGCGGCCTTCTTCATGCCGGCCTTCGCGCCGACGTTGAAGAGGCCCGACAGTCCCGGCCCGCGGGGCTTGCCTCCCTGTTTCTTGCGGAGCACTGCGAGCAGGTTCTGCAGGTAGATCGCGTTTCCGGGGTCCCCGAGGACGCACTGCTGAAACATCTCGATCGCGTAGTCGACGTTCGTCGCGGCGCTCTGTGTTCCCCGCTGGAAGCACTGCGACAGCCGGGCGCGATCGGTCGGGGAGAGATTCGAGGCCGCCGGCTGGGCGTTCGGTGGAACGGGCGATGCTTCGCTCGACATGATTAGAATCCTACCAGACCTGCTGCCATGGCGGGAGCCCGGCGAATCCCCATCCGCACAGCCGATGCCGCACTCCGGAAGACCTTCCAACAGATCGATCGACGCTGCGGCGGCCGCCAAGGAAGCCCCGCGGCCACGGGTGCGATTCGTCGGAGCGGGGCCCGGATCGATCGACCTGCTCACCGTCCGCGCCGTGCAGGCGATCGAAGACGCCGATGTCGTCGTGCACGACCAGCTCGTCCATCCGAGCGTGCTCGCCCTCGCGCCGGCGACGGCGAGGCTCGTGCCCGTGGCGAGGGATTCGAGTGCCGGGGGCGAGGCGGGCGATGCGGGCCTCGAGACGGGCCGCACGCTCAGGGATCTCGCCGTCGCCGGCTTGAACGTCGTGCGGCTCAAGGGGGGTGATCCTTCGGTGTTCGCCCGGCTCGCCGAAGAGATGCAGCCGTTGCGGGAGGCGGGGATCGACGTCGAGATCGTGCCCGGCGTGACCGCCGCCGTCGCGGCGGCCGCCGCCGCATGCATCCCGCTCACGAGTCGCTCGCATGCGTCGGCGGTCGCGCTCGTCACCGGTCACCAGGCCGGCGAGAACGGCGGTCTCGATATCGAGCGGCTCGCAGGTTTACCTGGCACGCTCGTCTTCTACATGGGCGTCGAGCGGCTGGAAGAGTGGTCGCTTCGGCTCGTCGCGGCCGGCCGCCGCGGCGACACGCCCGTGGCGATCGTCTCGCAGTGCGGATGGCAGGGCGAGAGGATTCTCCTGACCACGCTCGCCGATGCAGCGGCGGCCGCGTCGAGGGATGCGATGGTCTCTCCTGCCGTGGCGATCGTCGGCGAAGTCGTCGGAGAGAGCAGCCGCCCGGGCGATGATGCCGCGACGCGGCCGCGGGCAGGAGCGTCCGCCGAACGGCCACTCACCGGAAGGCGGATCGTTGTCGCGAGGCCCGAGGGCCAGGCCGATGAACTCGCCGCCCGTCTCACGGCGCTCGGCGCGGAGTGCCTGAGGGTGCCGGCCATCCGCATCGAACCGCCGGCATCCTGGGAGCCTTTGGATGCGGCGATCCGCGACGTTTCGTCGTTCGACTGGATCGTGTTTTCGAGCGCCAACGGGGTCGCGGCGTTCGTCGAGCGGCTGCGGGCGATGCATCGCGACGGAAGGCATCTCGGGACGGCCAGGCTCGCCGCGGTCGGGGCGAAGACGGCAGTCGCGATTTCCGCGGCCGGGTTCGCCTGCGACCTCGCGCCTTCCACGGTCTACTCCGCGGAGTCGTTGGCCGACCTGCTCGTGGACGGGCCGCCATCCGGCCGGTTCCTGCTCGTGAAGGCCGACCGGGGACGCGACGTCCTCGCCCGCAGGCTCGCGGCGGCCGGCCGCCATGTTCGGGAGGTGGTCGCCTACCGGAGCGTCGACGTCGCCTCCATCGATCCGGCGGTGGTCGATTCCCTCGCTCGCCGTCCGGCCGACTGGATCACGCTCACGAGCCCCGCGATCGCGTCCGCCGCCATCCGGCTCCTCGGGAATCACCTGGCGGAGGCTCGGATCGCGAGTTTGAGCCCGCTGACGTCGGAGGCGATTCGGGCTTCCGGGAGGGAGCCGGCCGTGGAGGCCGCCTCCGCCACGGCGGAGGCCCTGGCGGCCGCGATCGTGGACTGGGAGAAGGCCCCGCCGGTTTCTCCTGCGGTTTCGCCAGGGTCCTCCCAGCTTTCCAGTCGCCGACCCTGACGCTTCTGCGTGCGCCCGGTCGCCGTTTCGACTCGCAGGCCCGCTTCGGCCGATGCGACCTGGAGGGGGAAAACGAAAGATGCCGTCCGAACCTTCGTCCGCCGTCGTCGCGATCTGCTGCCGCCTGCCGGAGGGCTGCAAGCCCGACATCCTCGAGGACTGGACGAGGCCGGTTCGGTCCGCGAGGCTGCCCGTCACGTGGATCGTCGGCCCGGCCGATCTCGAGGCTGCCGCCGAACAACTGACGGCTCGCAGCGAACTGGATCGGCTCGCGCTCGAGGTGCCGACGGAGTGGTTCGCCTCCGACATGCGGCAGTCGCTCATTCGTCAACGCTTCGCCGCGATCCGCAGGGTGGCGCCATCGCTCGACGCCGTCGTCGTGCGTGCCCCGAGGGACGCGGATGCCCAGTCAGTCATGAAGCCGGAGTTTCTCGCAGAGCACGGCATCCGACTGGTTGCGACGAAGGACGTCGGCCGTTGGCATGGCCGGCGGAGCCGCCGGCCGGGCCCGCCGGGGTGGGCCTGCTCGAGCCCCGTCTGGGGCCTCTGGGAGGTGGGATTCGCGCCGAAGCCGCCGCGGGGTTGGTTCGGCGGCTTGCTCCCACTGGTCCTCGGCCCGTCGATCGAGCCGGGCATGCTCGCGGTCATCCAGGCGGGACAGGTCGCCGGCCAGTCGAAGCGGGAGGCTCGCCAGCGGTTCGAGCGGATGCTTCACTGGGTCGCCCGATGCGTCGCCGCCAGTCGCCCGCGGACCGATGCGGTCACGCTCTCGCAGCTTGCGACGATCCTCGCCTCCGGCGCGGCAGGAGCAGGCCATCGCAGCGTCCTGGCGGCCGCCTGATCGGGCGGTCAACGGCGGGCGGAGCCTGCGGCCCAGAGCAGGTAGGTCGTGATCGCGGCCGCCACCGCCATGCCGACGTCGAGGGCCACGCTCACCCGCTGAAACGGAACCGCGGCGGCCAGGTCGGCGAGAAACACGACGCCGACCAATCCCGTGAGAATCATGCCGGTCAACTGCGCTGCCCGTGACACCTGCCGCATCCTCCTTCGGCCGCTTTCCATCCGGCCGTGGCGAGAGGCTACCATACGCCCGTCCCGGTGGGCAGCGCGGCCCGCCGATCCCCCGCCCCGGAACACCCGATGAATTCACCCCCCAGCCGCGGCATGGCCGTCTACACCGGCTCGTTCGACCCGATCACGCTCGGCCACCTCGACGTCATCCAGCGTGCCTCGCGAATCTTCGACCGCGTGGTGGTCGGGGTCGGCATCAATCCCGACAAGCAGCCGATGTTCACGCTCGCCGAACGGGTCGATCTCGTCCGGAAGTCGGTCGGTCATCTGGCCAATGTGCAGGTCGAGTCGTTCGACGGTCTCGCCGTCGCCTTCGTCCGCGCCCAGGGGGGCAAGGTGCTCCTGCGCGGCGTGCGGTCGCTCACCGACATCGAGGCGGAGTTCACGATGTCGCTCGCGAACCGGAACCTCGACCCAGAGGTGGAAACGGTCTTTCTCATGACCGATGCCCAGTACTCGCACATCTCGTCGTCGCTCCTGAAGCAGATCACGCCGCTGGCTGACGACGCCGCGCTCGCGAAATTCGTCCCGATCCCGGTCGCCCGGCTGCTCCGCGAGAAGCTGCGGTAGACAGCTTGCGCGTCAAACGTGTGGGGTTCGGGACTGCCCGTATGCCGCTCGCCGGACGCTCGCTTCAGGCATCCTGCCTTCCGCTCGCTCGGATGCAGACTTCGCTCCGCAATCCTTGCTGCGCTTGTCTGCATACGCCGTCTCGGGCACACGGGCAGCCCCGAA
>JBIIOJ010000226.1:0-5484 GCA_044337015.1 Pirellulales bacterium | reverse complement strand
CCGCGCGCGTCCGGCGAGCGGCATACGGGCAGCCCCGAACCCCAGCCGTTTGACGATCTGCCGCGTCAGGAGACCGCGACGGGCGATTCTTCTTCGCGGGATGCTTTTGCCTCGAGGCCGGGCCGCTCGTCGGCGGCGAAGCGGCCGTCGATGAAGCTCGAGAGGTCCATGTGGAAGCCGGGCTGCCGCAGTTTCTGCACCGCCTTGGCCTCGATCTGCCGCACCCGCTCGCGGGTGACGCTGAAGATCGTGCCGACCTCTTCGAGCGTGTAGGAGTAGCCGTCGGCGAGGCCGAACCGCATGCGGAGGATCTCGCGCTCCCGGTAGGGCAGCCCCTCGAGCGCCTTCTTGACGCAGTCCTTGAGCGCCTGTTGGTGGACGTCCCGCAGCGGATCCTCCTCGCGGGCGTCGCGGACGAGGTCGCCGAAGGTGCCCTCGTCGCCGTCGCCGACCGGCGATTCGAGCGACGTCGGCTGCCGCGACATCCTCCAGACGCACTCGACCTCCTCGAGCGAGAGCCCCGATGCGGCCGACAGTTCCTCGACGGTCGGTTCGCGGCCGTGGCGCTGGAGCAGGTCGCGGGAGGTCGCACGAAGCTTCGTCATCGTGTCGATCATGTGCACCGGCACCCGGATCGTCCGACTCTGGTCGGCGATCGCCCGAGTGATCGCCTGGCGGATCCACCAGGTCGCGTAGGTGGAGAACTTGAAGCCGCGGGCGTGTTCGAACTTGTCAACCGCCCGCATGAGCCCCGAGTTGCCCTCCTGGATCAGGTCGAGGAAGGAAAGGCCGCGATTGCGGTACCGCTTCGCGATCGAGATCACGAGCCGCAGATTGCCCTCGGCGAGCGTCCGCTTCGCGGCGTCATACTTCGCCTGGGAGACGTCGACCGCCTCGAGGCGACGGGCGAGCGTCTTGCGGCTCTCCCGGATGCCAAAGAGCAGCCGACGTTCCTCCACGACCAGCGCGGCCCGCTCCGTGGGAATCGTGGCGGCGTCCACCAGCCGGTTTCGAATGGCTTCCGTCCTCGCCGCGATGTCGCGGACGTTCTTCAGGAGCGGGTAGAGCCGCTGGATCCGCAGCCGCATCTCCTCGACGAGCCGTATGGCCTTCCCCTTCTGCCGCACGAGCCGCCGCCAGGCGACCCGCCGCCTGGTGTCGGGGACCGCCTTCGACATGGCCGTCCGGAAGAGCGTCGCGTTGTCCCGCTGGATGCGTCGCAGCGTCTCGAGATTCGGACCGAGCCGACGCATGATCCGCTTCTTCTCGCGGGTGTCGGTGACCGCCACCTCGATCGTCCGGTCGAGCCGGAGCGTGCCCGCGTGCACCCGCTCGAGGAGTCCGATGGCGCCTGCGAGGACGAAGTCGTTGCCGAGCACCAACCGGCGAAAACGGGTCCGCCAGTACTCGATTTCGCGTGCGCTCGAGACTTCCGTCTCACGCGTGAGCAGCGCGTTGCCCCCCATCTGGAGCAGGTAGAGCCGGACGGGGTCGTCGATGTTGAGGGCACTACCCGATCGCTGGCGTCGAGCCCGCTTCTTGACCGGCCGCTTGCCGGGACGATCCACGCGGCGGCCGGAGACGGAGGAAATGGGTTCCGCGGATCGCGGGGTGTGCATGGGCGAAGCGGTGCGGATCATGGGGACGTCCGGGGGAGGGAGCGAAACCGGGTTCGAGGCAACGCCATCGGATCGGGGCAGATGCCGTGCCGAAACAATCTCTGCATCCCAGGAAAAACCCGCCGGAAGCCAATTTCGGCATGTTTTCGAGGGTTTCTCGCGGGCATCCAAGGCACCGCGAGCCGTACCCCACCCGGCCCCGCACGTCGCCCGCGGGCGGCAGTGTCGGGCGACAGGTGTCGCCCTCGGACGACGGTCCTCCGGACTGGGGCGGCATGCCGCGGACCGTCCTGAGAGTTCGCACTGGCCACCTTTTCAGCCGAGAATTCGGCCTCTCGGGGATCGATCGGTGAACCCTATACTCCCGGGACAGTCCGGTAACGACCCGCACGGAGCCCTCCATGGAGTACATCCCCGTCGCCATCATCGCGGTCGTGATTCTCACGGGCATCGTGGCGCTGGCCATGGGCTTCCGCGGATGGCATCCCGCGAACACGGCCGGCGCCTGGCTCGTGCTGCTTGCATCGTGCGGATTCCTCGCGCTCGCGGGCGTGCGAGGGCAGAGCGAGCGGGCCTGGGCCACCATGCTGCGGGGCTGGGAGTCGAAAGTGCTCGAGGTTCGCGACGCGGTTCGCGCCGACGTGCGAGGCAAGGCCGGGCTCCAGCCTCTCGGGGAATGCTCCCTCGACACCCTCCAGAACTGCCCGGTCGCGTCGCTCGAGGCGAAAGAGGTCGAATGGAGCCGCGCGCTTGATCGGGTGAACTCGTGGCGGGGACGGTTTTGGAAGGAAGTTACGTTCGTGCCGCCGACGGTGAAGGATGCGGAAACCACACCCGGACGGATCACGATCGCCGAGCCGGAGAAGCCCTCGATCGCGGAGGGGGCGGAACTCTACCTCTTCGACTCCAAGCCGCTCGGCGACGGGGGCAAGTTCATCGGCGGCTTTCGGGTGACGCAGGTGAACGACAACCAACTGGCCGTACTCCCGCTCGGCCCCGTCGAGGACCGCGATCGCGAGGTCTGGAACGCCCCCCACGAGGATGTCGTTGCCTACGAGAACCTCCCGTTCGACCGCTGGATGGCGTTTCACCGCACCGGCCGCGACGCCGAGGCGACGGTCATTCCCGAGCCGACGAAGCAGGTGCCCGAAAACGGCCGACTGCGCGAAGACGTCGAGCGGCACGATTTTCCCGAAGAGCTGATCTCGTCGGCCGGCGAGAGCGACTCGAGCCCGTTTCCGGAGGATCCCGACGTGCCCCCGCCGGGAGTCGACTGGGCCACGCTCGAGTTCGAGGAAGACTTCGACTGGACCCCGGAGGGCAGCGACGGCCGACCGGCGACCGGACTGGTGCGGTTCAAGGCCGGCGAAAAAGTCTCTGCGTTTCCAGCCCGCGACGTCGCCCCGCTGCGGAAGGCTGGCGCCACGTTCAAGCACGCATGGTCGATCCCCCCGGGGATGTTCTGGGCCGAGGTGGAATTCAGCGACGGCTACACCCACGAGCGGGATGGCGCCGACGCGATCGAGTTCGCCGCCGGAGACGTGGTCCGTCTCCCGCTCGAAGACGCCGAAAAACTCGCAAAGGACGGCAAGCTCGCGATCAAACGCCGGTTCTACCGTCGTCCGTTGAATGCGGCCGGAACGGCGCTCCGCGGCGGGGCCGCGGTCGACCGTGCCGGTCGGCCGACGACCGAGGGTGGAATCGCGATCGATGCGATCGGCATCTTTCGGATGACCGAGCTGTTGAGAAAGCGGATCGCGGTCATCGACCAGAACAGGCAGGAGGTCGTCGAGGCACAGGAGGCGTCCAAGAGGCAACTCGTGGAACTCGAGGGCGTCAAGGGACGGCTCGAAAAGGATCTCGGCAACTGGTCAGGCGACGTGGCCACCGCCGAGAAACTCGAGAAGGAGGCGGCGAGGCGATTCGAGGCCGCCCGTGCCTCGCTCGAGACGAGCGAGCGGGCGATCGTGGAACTGGGGACGCGGCTCCGAAAGCTCACGTCGACGCTCGCCACCGAGGTGGACCGGCGGACGCCGCCGCCCGCATCGTCGCCGCCCGCCGGCGGCTGATCCTCGCAGGATTCAGGCCTCGCGGCCGACGAAGGAATCAGGCCTTGCGGCCAATGAAGGCATAGTAGGGCGCGCGGAGGAGCGGAACGTACGGCAGCCGCGCGAGCCGTTCCTCGAGCCGCACGGTCTCGAACCGTCGCTGCAGGTACGGCAGGTGGTCGGCCGACGGAAATACGTTGTCGGTCGCGAACCACACCGGCCAGAGGGAGCGGCAGAGCCACCCGTGCCGCCGCAGGCCTGCCGCCGGATGCTTCTGCGAGACGTAGAAATCGACGGCGCCGACGAGGCCACCCGGCTTGAGCATGGCCAGGGCGTTGTCGATCGCGGCGTACCAGGGGGGGATCATGGTGAGGGAGTAGGAGAACGTGACGACATCGGCCTGCCCTTCGGACGGCCGGAAGGTCGTCGCGTCGGCTTCGACGCATTCCACGTTCTTCCAACCGCGGACACGGCAGCGATCGCGGGCGACCTCCAGCAGCGACGTCGAAAGATCGACGACGTACACGCGTTCGAGCCGGGAGATCTCCGGGCCGAAGTTCTCCAGGTTTGCGCCGGTGCCACCACCGAGGTCGACCCAGACGCCCCCTTCCGGCTTCGGGAGCGCGGCCCAAAGCTCCTCGCGGCCCTTGAGCAGACGGCGACGAAAGTCGTCGTAGCCCTCCGCCTGGCCTCCGTAAAAGCTCTCCATCCGCTCGGCGTGGCTGCCGCCGCGGACCGGCTTGAACGCCATCTGGGTGAGAATCTTGAGGTCGGACCAGAGACCCACGGCAGCGACTCCTTGAAACGGCATCCGAACCGTCAGAGCTTCAGATCGGCGATCGCGAAGCTGCCGTAGGTATGCACCCGGTCGCGCTCGTGGAGCTGCCTGGCAAGATCGGTGTGGAAGTGGAGCAGTTCCTTCGTCCGTCTCGTGCGGCCGTCGACGTTCACCCGCACTTCCTGGACGAAATCGGTGTTGAAACCGCCGCTCCTCCAGATGGCGCGGGCATTCGGGGCGGCCCGGTTGACGATCGCCTGCCACTCGCTCTCGAGAAGCGGGAAGAAATGGTCGCTTAGCCAGTCCATGTGGTCGAGGAGCACGAACCGCGAGATGCTGCCTTGGTGCCCCTCGAGAAACCCCTGGACGGACGCGGTGTGCGTCGAGACGCGGTCGACGAGCCCCGCCCTGAGCTTCTCGAAGTTGTCGGCGACGAGATATTCCGGGCAGCACTCTCGGGTGTAGCGGCCGTTGATGTAGAGCCGCCAGAAGTAGTTGTCCTTCATCGGGAGCTTGACGAAGGCCCCCTCGATGCAGTCCTGGATGAACCGCGCGAGGTCGCCCGAGTAGGTGGCCTCAATCTGCCTCCGCTGCGCCAGAGGAACGCCGAGCATCGACATGGTCGTGTCGCGGTTCAGAAGAAACTTCAGGAAACCACTGAAGTTGTCCCGCACATGGCGGTCGTAGATGGCACGCTGCTCGTCGAGCGAATCGGCCTCCAGCAGTGCCTCGAGGTGCGGCCGCACCTTGATGACCCGGTCGGTGTACACCTTCGCGAGCCGGGCGAACAGGCCCGAGGTTCCCCGGAAGTAGAACGACCGCGTCGGGTGGTCGAACCATTTGATCTTGGCGTCCCAGAACCCGCGGGACCACTCCGGCATGAGCGATCGCAGTTTCTGCTGGTAAATCCGCCTCGCCCCCGGCAGCCTGCCTTCGCCGAACATCCGGAAGAAATCGTCGAACTCGAGCGCCTTGATGCCGGCCCTCTTCAGGTCGAGCAGCGCGTTCTGCCGCGGATTCATGTCGACGGCGTAGACGT
>JBIIOJ010000037.1:0-17903 GCA_044337015.1 Pirellulales bacterium | reverse complement strand
GAATCCGCGCCGCCTGCGGCGCGATCGAGGTGTAGTCGTCCCAGAGGCTGGCAAAAAAGCGTTCGGCGTTCATGTGGGATTCTACGCACGCCGACGCGCAGATTCCCTGCAGGCGGTAATTTTCAATGGGCGCAAGCAATACGTTGACGCCGGCGGACGCGGGAGAGACTCTCCGGCTGTAGGTGCAGACTGGCAGTCTGCACCCCGCGGCGGCGCGGAGTCCGCAGAGTGCCACTCTGCGGCTACATTTGGGGGCTTCGCATACGCACCGCAGAGTGCCACTCTGCGGCTACAAAAGGGCGGGGGCACTCCCTCGGACAGCCGCGGACCGTTACCCGTAGCCTTACCCGTAGATCGTGTAGAGCGCCTGCGTGCCCGAATCGGCATGGCCGGCGGCGGCGACCAGTTCGTAGAGCCGCTCGGCCGTCGTGAGCCCCGGAAGATCGAGGCCGGCTTCGGCGGCGCAATCCCTTGCGATCCGGATGTCCTTGATGAGGTGTCGGACGAGAAATCCCGGCGCGAAGTCGCCGGCGAGGGCGCGGGGGGCGAGATTCGTGAGGGCCCAGCTGCCCGCCGCGCCTCCGGCGATCACCCGCTGCACGGCATCCGGATCGAGACCTCCGGCCCGGGCGTGGGCGAGCGCCTCGCACCAGGCCACCATGCCGACCGCTACCGCCACCTGGTTGGCGAGCTTGCACCGCTGACCGGCACCCGCTGGGCCAAGGAGCGTGATCGACGATCCCATCCGCTCGAGGATCGGCCGCGCCCGTTCGAAGGCCGCCTGTTCACCGCCCGCCATGATGACGAGCGTGGCCCTCTTGGCCCCGACGTCACCGCCGGAGACGGGGGCGTCGATCGCGGCGAGCCCGCGGGCCGCCGCCGCCTCGGCGATTCGTGCGGCAAGCGTCGGGCTCGAGGTGGTCATGTCGATGAAGAGCGTGCCGGGCCGTGCTCGCCCGAGGAGCGACTCGTCGGCCGGCCCCCGCTGCGTGGCTCCGAAGTAGACCTCCTCGACGTCGGCGGGCAGGCCGAGCATCGTGATCACGATGTCGCTCGCCGCCGCCACGTCGCCCGGCGTGTCGTGCCATGCGGCGCCACGTTCGATGAGCGGGAGAGTCTTCGCCCGGGTGCGGCTGTGCACGTGGAGGTCGTGGCCTGCCGCGAGAAGGTGACCGGCCATGCTCGAGCCCATGATGCCGGTGCCGACGAACCCGATCCGGGTAGGCTGCGATGGGGTGGTTTTTGGCATGGTCGGGAGTCCTCGCAGTCAGAGCAGGGGGGCAAGATGCGGAGGATGGAATGGCGTTGCCCGGAGGGGCTCAAATCGCTACTTCTCCCGGACGATCCCGCAGGAGGATCGATTCAACCGTCCAGGAGTGAAGTCATCATGGCAAAAAAGAAGAAAAAGACCTACGCCCAGCAGGCTGTTGGCCTCGCCACCATGGGGATGCCGGCGCCCGTCCAAGGCGTCCTCTCGAGCCGCTGGGGGGCGACGCTCGCGATCATAGCCGTTCCGGTGCTGATCGGGCTGGGCGTGCTCTCGGTGAACTGGGTGAACGGCATGCCGCAGTTCTCGTTCAACCGCGACCGGGCCGTCGAGGTCGGCCGCGAAGTGGAATCACGGGCGATCAAGGCGGCCCAGCTCATCGAGCAGCAGCGGCAGCAGCAGCCGCCTTCGCAGTGGCGGTGAGTCGCGGTTCATCTCGCCCCGGCAGACTGAAAAGGAGAACGACTTGAGTCGTAGGAGCTCCCTCGTGGTGCGTGTCATCGCGGTCCTCGCGGTCGTCGGCTGGGGCGCCGTCGGCCGAGCTGACCATGCAACGGCGAGGCCGCAGGGCGTCACTGTCGCCGGCATCCTCGCGCCGGCAGACACGACGAGTCCCCGCGACACGCTCCGCAGCTTCTGCGACGCGGTCGACCGGCTCCACGTCATCTATCGTGAGACCGGCTCGATTCTGCACGAAGACTGGCAGGTGCTCGCGAAGCGGGCGGTCGCCTGCCTCGACCTGGCCGACATCGCACCGTCACTCGTTCAGTCGAAGGGCCGCGAGGCGGCCGTCTGCCTCAAGGAGGTGTTCGACCGGATCGACCTGCCGGTCGGCGGCGACGTGCCCGGCGACGAGAATGTCGCGAGCAATCCTCCAAAGCGGTGGAGGGTTCCCGGCACCGAGATCACGCTCGTGCGGATCGCCGAGGGGCCGCGGGAAGGGGAGTATCTCTTCGACAAGGAAACGGTGGCCCGCGCGGTCGAGTTCTTCGAGCGGGTGCAGAAGCTTCCCTACAAGCCGACCGCTGGCAGTCCGGGCTTGCACCTTGTGTTCGCGACCCGCGGCGGCTGGATGATCCCCGACGCCTTCGTGCGGCGGCTGCCGGCCTGGGCGCACGCGGTCGTCGGCGGCGAGACGGTCTGGCAGTGGGCGGCCGCGGCGATCCTCGTCGTCGCGACGATCGTGCTTTTGGCCGTCGCCCGCGGGATTTCGCGTCGGGCCGTCCTGGACGTCGACCCGCACCACCCCGTGCGGCATGCGGCCGCGTTCGTTTTTCCGCTGGCGGCGATCGGGGCCTCGCTCCTGCTCGATTACGCCCTCACCTGGCAGGTCCGATTCACCGGTGAGACGCTCTACGCGACGAAGATCGCGCTCAAGGTGCTCATGTTCGCCGGAGTGATCTTCGGAGTCGTGGCCATGATCCGGGGAGCCGCCGAGGTCGTCATCCGTGCGAAGCGGCTGCGGCCGGAGGGGATCGACGGCCAGCTCGTGCGGCTCGCCTGCCAGGTGTCGACGTTCGTAGCCGTCGCATGGCTGCTCATCGTCGGCGCCAACTCGATGGGTATCTCGGTCACCCCCCTCATCGCGGGCTTGAGCGTGAGCGGTCTGGCCGTGGCGCTTGCGGCGCAGTACACGGTCGAGAACCTCATCGCCGGTGTCGTGCTGTTCATCGACAAGCCGGTGCGGATCGGCGATGCCTGCCAGTTCGGCGAGCTCAAGGGCACGGTTGAGCAGATCGGCCTGCGAAGCACGCGGATCCGCGGTGTCGATCGCACGCTCATTTCGATCCCCAACGCCGAGTTCGCGAAGCTGAGGCTCGTGAACTACACCCGCCGCGACCGGATCCTCTTCCAGCACACCATCGGCCTCACCTACGACGCTTCGGCCTCGCAGATCCGCACCGTCGTGGACCGCATCCACCACATGATGCTCTCGCATCCGAGGGTGGCAAACGAGCCGATCGAGGTGCAGATGGTCGGCTACGGACCCTCATCGCTCGACATCGAGATCGTCGGCTACGTGCTCACGAGCGAGGGGGCGATCTTCCTCGACGTTCAGCAGGAGATCCTGCTTGCCATCATGGGCATCGTCGAGGAGGTGGGCTGCGACTTCGCGTTCCCCACGCAGACGCTCCACGTCGTGGGCGACACCGCTGCCGCGGCGCAGCCGGTTTTCGTGAAGAAGGCCGCCTGATCCGCGATCTCGCGGCTACCGCCGCTTCTCGATCCGGTAGATGGCCCGGTCGGTCCGGAGGTAGATCGCCCGGCCGAGCGGGACGGGCGTCGCCATGATCTGCCCTTCGAGCACGTTCTTCGCAAGCATTTCGTACGACCGGCCCGGCTGCAGCACGAACGTCTCCCCTTCACGATTCGCGACGTAGATCCGGCCGTCGGCGAAGACCGGAGAGGACGAGAAGTTGCCGCCGAGCCGCTCGGTCCAGCGTGGCTCGCCGGTTCGGGCGTCGAAGCAGCTCGCGACGCCGCGGTCGCTCACAGCGTAGAGTTCGTCGCCGACGACGAGCAGCGACGACATCGTCGGCGCGCCCCGCTTCTGCCGCCAGGCAATCGAGGGCGGCGAGTCAGTGCTCGCAAGCTTCCAGGCGAGGATCTCGGGCTGCATGAAGCTCGTGCTCGTGAAGACGAGGCCGTGGGCGGCCACCGGCTTCGGCACGATCGAGAAGCCGAGCACGCCATATGACGCCTTCCAGAGCTCGCGGCCGGTCGCGGGATCGTAGGCGTAGAGCCAGTCGGCCGCCGGGGAGACGAGCAGTTCGCGTCCGTCGAGCGTCAACGAAAGCGGCGTGCCGTAGGCCTTCTTGAGATCGGGGTCGTCGCGGAGCGTGCCGCTGCGGGGCGTCTTCCAGGCGAGCTTGCCGGTGGCCGTATCGAGCGCTGCGATCGACTGCGTATCGCTGCCGTCGCAATGGACGACGAGCAGGTTGCCCCAGACGATCGGCGTGCTGCCGGGGCCGTTGACGTGGTCGAGCCGAAGCTCGCGGTTGGCCCAGACGACCTTCGCCGTGGCCGTGTCCACGCAGGCCGTGCCGTGGTCGCCAAAGTGGCAGTAGAGCAGGCCGTCGGCGAGCACGGGGGAGGGGGAGGCGTAGGAGTTGAGCGAGTGGATCGGCTGCGGTTCGTCGACCGCGAACAGCTCGACGTCGTGGAGGAGCCTGCCCGTCGTGCGATCGACGCAGATCGCCCGCAGGCTTGCCGAAATGACGACGGCCAGCGGGCCGGGATTCTTGACCCCCTCGAGCCGCTTCGCCCGCTCCTCGGCCGTCGCCTGCCGCTCGATCGCCGTCGTCATCCAGATGCGGTCGCCCGCGATCACCGGCGACGACCAGCCGCGGCCGGGCAAGGGGGTCTTCCAAGCGATGTTCTCCGTCTCGCTCCACATGATGGGTAGATCGTGGGCGTCGGCCGCATGCCCGCTGCCATCGGGCCCACGCCACGCGGGCCACTCGTCGGCCCGTAGGGAAACGCACGCAAACGCGGCGAGCGCGAGCACGAACCGAGATCGGGCGAAATATCCCATCGGAATACCTCCAAGGCGTGCGTCAGGATACCGCCTTACGCCGCGGCTGCCGACCGCCGCAACTCCTCGAGCTCCGCGGCGATCTCCCCACGAAGCACCACCTCCAGCCGGTTGAGGGCCCTTGCGGCCGGCACGCCGTCGAGCACGCGGTGGTCGCACAGCAGCGTCACGAGGCAGCGGCCGGCGTCGTCGAGCGGGCCGTAGGCGAGGCTTGTCGTAAGGGGGCTGGGATGCATGCGGTTCAGGACACCGAGGCCGGCGAGCGTGGAGAGGCTGAAGGTGCCCAGGCGGGTGGGCCGCTTCGTGCCGCCGGAGTCGCGGTTCCAACGCAGGATGAGCCGACGCATCCACTGCGGAAGGAGTCCCAGCTCGTACTGCCGCTTGAAGAGTTCCTCCACCGGATCGGCTTGGTGACGGGCGATCGCCGCCTGGAGCTTCTCGATCGGCATCCGGTCCGGGCTGCGGAAGCGGGCCCAGAAAAGGGCGTCGCGTCCGTCCACCTCGCGGCTGATCGAGATGCTCGCCACGCTCTCGGAGCTCGTCGCGATCCGGGAGAACATGCCCGGCACGTACCAGCTGCGAAGCACCGGCATCTCGCGGGCGACGATCGCGTAGGCCTTCACGAACAACGCCGCCCAGCCGATCCGCGTGCCGCACTCGCGCCGCAGACTGTCGACCGCGGCGAGGTCGAACGCCCGCTCGACCGGAAATGCAGGCACCGCTCGGGAGAGCCAGACGATATCGTTGACGATGAGCCGGTTCGTGTCGGCCCAGCGGCGGGTGATGGCAAGCCGTGGGGTCTCCATGCCGGGGATCGTAGCGAAAGTCCCCCCGTGGCGTGAACTTCGGAATCCGAAGTTCCGGCGTCGCCATCCTGTTACGTGCGGCCGGTGATGAGCGGGTATCGTGACGGCCATGGCAGACATCCCCCGGGACCCCCCGCGGACGCTCCTCGAGACCCTCTCCTGCCTCGGGCCGGGGATCATCCTCGCAAGCGCCATCGTCGGCTCGGGCGAGCTCATCGCCACTACGACCGTCGGAGCCGAGGCGGGGTTCGTCCTGCTCTGGCTGATCGTGATGGGCTGCGCGATCAAGGTGGCGGCGCAGGTCGAGATCGGCCGTGCGACGCTCGTGCGGGGCCGCACGCCGTTGGTGACCTTCGACGCGGTGCCGGGGCCGCGGTTCGCAGGCCGCGGCTGGATCTACTGGGGGTGGGTCGCGATGGTGCTGCTCGTCGTCGTGCAGCAGGGGGGCATCCTCCTCGGTGTCGCCCAGACGCTGGCCGCCGGTGTCCCGCTCACGCAGGAGGGTCGCGAGTGGAACCGCGTGCGCGACGGCGTGGCTGCGACGAGGATCGCAGAGGCGGCGGCCCGTCGCGGCGGCGATGCCGAGAGGGCCGATGCGTTGCACGTGAGGTTCGCGAAACTCGAGGCCGAGGCGACGACGCTCGTGAAGCCCACTGATGAGACTGCCTGGGCCGTGGTCACGGCGATCGTCACGTCGGCGCTCCTCGCCATCGGCCGCTACCGGGTGATCGAGCGGGTGTCACTCGTGCTGGTGGCCGCATTCGTGGGGGTGACGCTTCTCGCGGTCGTCATGCTCCAGTTCGACCCGGCCTGGGCGATCTCATCCACGGAACTGGCAAGCGGCCTCGTGCCATCGATCCCGCCAAAGGTCGGTGGCCGCTCGCCGCTCGTGACGGCGCTTGCCACCTTCGGGATCATCGGCGTGGCAGCGGGTGAGCTCATGATCTACCCCTACTGGTGCCTGGAGAAGGGCTACGGCCGAGCCGTGGGGCCGCGGGACGATTCGCAGGCGTGGGCCGACCGGGCCAGGGGCTGGATCCGCGTCCTCCAGTGCGACGCCTGGATATCGATGATCGTCTACACGACCGTGACCGTGGCCTTCTATCTGCTCGGGGCGGCCACGCTCGGCCGTCTCGGGCTGCTGCCCGCCGGCGACGAGATGGTGCGGTCGCTCGGGGCGATGTATCGCCCCGTCTTCGGCGGTTGGGCGGACGACGTCTTTCTCGTCGGCGCGTTCGCCGTGCTCTATTCCACGCTCTTCGCGGTCGCCGACGGCAATTCCAGGATCGTCGGCGACGGCCTCGTGCTCGCGGGCGTGCTGCCGGGTGACGAGGCGTCGCGACGCACGTGGACGAGGCGGATCGCCTGTGCCTGGCCGCTCGTGGCACTCGTGCTCGGCCTCGCGATCCGCGAACCCGTCGGCATGGTGCTGGCCAGCGGGGCCGCCCAGGCGATCATGCTCGCGGCGATCGGCGTGGCCGTTCTCTTCCTGCGATACGACGCCGTCGATCGCCGGCTCGTGCCCTCGAAGGCGTGGGACGCGTTCCTGTGGATCTCGTCGGCCGGCCTCGTCGCGGTCGGTCTCTGGACGGCCTGGCAGAGGCTCGCCCTGCTGCTGTAACTTCGAATGGAATCGGTGACCGTGAAACCAGACGCCCAACGATCAGCGCAGCCGCCGGCGGACGGGGGCGGCCACCGGCCGTCGGGCTCCCGGCGGCTGTTCGTCGGCCTGCTCGTCGGTGTGATCTGTGGAGTGGTCGCGAATCGGTTCGGATCGGGCACGGCGGTCGTGGACACGTCGGTGGCTGCGGCCGAGGTCGTCGGCAACCTGTTTCTGCGGCTGCTCTTCGTGATGGTGGTGCCGCTCGTCGTTTCGGCGCTGGCGCTGGCCGTCGCCGAGATAGGCGATCTTGGCAAGCTCGGCCGTCTCGGCCTGGCCACGCTCGGCGTCACGATTGTGTTGTCCGGATCGGCCGTGCTCGTCGGCATCGGGCTCGTGAACCTGATCCGGCCCGGCGAGCCGCTCGCGGCGGCACGCGGCGAGGCCGGCGGCGAAACCGTCGCCGCCGAAACGGGCCGCGTGCTCGTGCAGGCGACCGGCATGAAAAAGCTCCGCGACATCGTCGTCGACATGATCCCGCAGAACCCGCTGCAGGAGATGGTGGGGGCGATCGACGGCAGTTCGAAGGGCAACGGCATGCTCGCGGTGATGGTGTTCGCGCTCTTGCTCGGGGCGGCGATGGCGGCCCGCCCCGTCGAATGTCGTCCGCTCGTGGGGTGGCTCGAGGCGTGGAACATGGTGGCCATGACGGTGATCGGCTGGGGGATGGCCTTTGCTCCGCTCGGCGCGGGCTGCCTAGTGTTCGCCACGGTCGCCCGGCTCGGCCTCGATGCGCTCGTGTCGCTCTTTTGGTTCGCATTCACGGTGCTCGCGGGGTTCGCCATCCAGCTCCTGCTCGTCTATCCCACGGTCCTCCGGACCATGAGCCGGTTTCGGCCGCTCGATTTCTTCCGGCGTTCGGCGGAGGCGATGCAGATGGCGTTCGGGACCTCTTCGTCGAACGCCACGCTCCCGACCGCACTGAGGGTGGCGGAGCACGATCTCGGCCTGCGCCGGGACGCATCGCGTTTCGTGCTCACTGTGGGGGCGACCGGCAACCAGAACGGGACGGCGCTGTTCGAGGGCGTGGTCGTGTTGTTCCTGGCACAGGTGTACGGCGTATCCCTCACGTCCGGCCAGCAGATCCAGGTCGTGCTCATGTCGATGCTGGCGGGGATCGGAACGGCCGGGGTGCCGGGCGGATCGCTGCCGCTGGTGGCGGTCATCGCCCAATCGGTCGGCGTGCCCGCGGAGGGCATCGGTCTCATCCTCGGCGTCGACCGGCTTCTCGACATGTGCCGCACCGTGCTCAACGTCACGGGAGACCTCGTCGTCGCAGCCTGCGTCGCCGGGAGCGACGGGAGCCATCGATGACTCCACGGGGACTCATGAATTCGTTCCGGGCGGCCGGCATCGGTTCCCTGAAGGGGATCGCATCGGCGCTTGCGCGGCTGTTCGTGACGCCGTACGCGCCCGACGAGTCGTACGCTGGCTTTCTCGAGCGGCTCCAGTGGCAGGAGGAGCCGCGGGCGCGGGCCGGCGTGGCCGTGCTGTCGGCGGAGGAGGGGCGGAGGCTCTTCGGCGTCGATCTCGCGAGGCGGGGCATCCAGCCGGTGTTCCTCCGGATCGAAAACCGCTCGGGCGGCAGCCTGCGGCTGCAGATGGTGGGGCTCGACCCGCGTTACTTCACGCCGCTCGAGGCTGCGAGCGCGAACCACTTCTCGTTCCTGCGGCGGCTGTCGGCGTTCGGTGCGATCGGGTGGCTGTTTCTGCCCGTGTTGCTCCTCGCGCCCTTGAAGCTCCTGACGGCATGGCTCGCCAATGGCCGGATGGACCAGCTATTCCGGCGGCGGGGGTTCCGGCTGGCGCCGATCGAGGCGGGCGGCAAAGCCGAGGGCTTCGCGTTCACGACGCTCGACCTCGGGACGAAGGCGGTCCGCGTGAGGCTCGTGCCGATGGGGAGCATCCGCGAGAGCATCGAGCGGGCGATGCCGGGCGGCGGCGCGCACGCGGCCCACGGAGGCGAGGAGTCGGAGGCGATCGGCTTCGAGTTCGCCGTGAGCGTGCCGGGCATCACGGCCGACTACCTCGACCGCGATTTTTCCCGGATCAGGCCGGCCGATGCCGTCGAGGCATGCCCGCTCGAATCGCTCGTCGGGAAGCTCGAGGCGATGCCCGCGGCGACGACGAACGCGAAGTGGACCCACGGCGGCGACCCCGTGAACCTCGTCGTGATCGGCGACTTCGATCTCCTGCTCTCGGCCTTCGCGGCGCGGTGGGACGAGAGCGAGTCGATCACGCCCGGCACTTGCTGGAAGACCGTGCGGGCGTTCCTGCTCGGCTCGAGCTATCGCTATTCCCCTGTGAGCCCGCTCCACCTCTTCGGCCGGGAGCAGGACATCGCCCTACAGCGGACCCGCAGGTCGATCAACGAGCGGATCCACCTGCGTCTGTGGCTCACGACGCTCGACTTCGAGCAGCGGCCAGTGTGGGTCGGGCAGGTGAGCCGCGACATCGGCGTGAGGTTCACGACGAAGGCCTGGAACCTGACGACCCACCGGATCGACCCCGACGTGGACGAATCGCGGGACTACGTGATCGAGGATCTCATGATCGCCGGACGAGTCGCCGCGGCGGGCTACGTCGGTGGCGTCGGGGCCTGCGACCGGGCGCATCCGCGTCGGAATCTCACGGGCGACCCGTACACGACCGACGGCCGCCGGGCCGTGATCCTCCTGCGCGGCCGGTAGCGGCGGCGAGGTTGGTCGTCGCGAGCGGGGGCGGTATCCTGCCCGGCTCGACGACCGTTCCACGCAGGAGCCCGATGGATGATTTCCGGCATTCTCGCCCCTCACATGGTGCCGCTCGACGACTGCGGGAACATCCACGAGGAGGAGCTCGCGCGATACGTTTCGTGGCTCGTCGATCGCGGCATCCACGGCCTCTACCCGAACGGCTCGACGGGCGAGTTCCTCCGCTTCACGCCCGAGGAGAGGCGGCGGATCGTCGAGGTCGTCTGCGGGGCTGTCGGGGGCCGCGTGCCCGTTGTGTCGGGGGCTGCCGAGGGCACGGCCGCCGAGACGATTCGGGCCTGCGAGCACGCAAAGGAGGCCGGTGCGACCGCCGTCGCGATCGTTTCCCCCTACTACTACAAGCTGTCGCAGGAGAGCATCTATGCCTACTTCCGCGAGATCGCAAGTCATTCGCCGATCGACATCACCCTCTACAACATCCCGATGCTCGCCTCGCCGATCGAGATCGCGACGGTGCGGCGGCTCGCGGAGGAGTTTCCGCGGATCATCGGCATCAAGGACTCGAGCGGCGATATCTCCCACATGGGCCGTCTCATCGCCACGGTGCGGCCGATCCGCCCTGACTTCTGCTTCCTCACCGGCTGGGACGCGGCGCTCGTTCCCATGCTCGCCATCGGCTGTGACGGTGGCACAAATGCCACGAGCGGCATCGTTCCGGAGCTGACCCGCGCGGTCTACGATGCCGTCAAGGCCGGGAATCTCGCCGACGCCAACCGACTCCAGGCCGTGATGACCGAACTCTTCGACCCGATGATTTCCGGCGCCGACTTCCCCGAGGGTTTCCGAATCGCAGCCGGCCTCCGCGGCTTCACAATGGGTCAGTCGAGGCTGCCGGCGACCGACGAGCAGCGGACCGCGCGGCGGGCGCTCGCGGAGCAGTTGCGGTCGAAGCTCGAGGCGATCGGTATGAGCCGATCCCGGCCGGGCGACGCGGTCGCCGTGTGAGCCTTTTCACCCGGTGGGCCTTTTCACCCGGTGGGCTTGTGGCCGAGGAGGGCGAGCGTCTCCTCGAACGACCGCAGGCCGGCGGTGGCGCCGATGCCGGTGACGCAGCAGGCGGCCGTCGCGCTGCCGAGCAGGCCCGCCTCGCGGAGCGGCATGCCGCGGAGGATCCCGGTGACGAGGCCCGCGACGAAGGAGTCTCCGGCGCCGGTCGTATCGGCGACCGGGCCCGGAGCGGGCACGCACGGGATTTCGAGAAATTCGCCGGGCTTCGGGCTCAGGAGCGTGCCGCGGGTGCCGAGCTTCACGCCCACGATCCCGGCGGCGCCGTGGTCGCGGTAGCACTCGAGGATCGCCCGCGGGTCGTCGGTGCCCGCCTGATGTGCCGCCTCGTCGAGGCTCGGCACGTAGAGATCGACGAGGGGCAGGGCGGGGGAAAGCTCTGCGAGCGAACCACCGGAGCCGGCCGTCTCGAGGGCCACCATGCAGCCGGTCGCGTGAAGCGCCGCGAGGCCCCGTCGAAGCTCGGGCTCGAGCCCGGGGAGCAGTCCGAAGTAGCCGACGATCGCGGCACGGGCTTTCGCTGCGTGCGGCGCGGTCCGTTCGAGGTAAGCCGCGTCGATGGCGGCGGGGGCACCGACGTGGTGGGCGAAGCTCCGCTCACCGGACGGGTCGATGAGGACGGCGGTCGTGCTCGTGGCGAGCGAGGCGTGCGACTCGAGCGCCGACGTGTCGATCCCCTCAACGGAGAGTCGCCCGCGGATGAGCTCGCCCCACGGGTCGTGGCCGACGAGGCCCGCCGCGGCGACCTTCATCCCGAGCCGGCGCATCGCGATCCCGGTGTTGCAGACGATTCCGCCGGTCGTGGCCTGGATTGGCTCGACGTGGAGTAGCCGCCCGCCGCCTACGGCCGTGGAAAGAGGAACCGGCCGCACGAGGATGTCGGCGACGGACGTGCCGTAGATGATGCAGTCGATCGAAGCGTGCTTGTTCAAGTGAGGATTGGCTCGATCACGTGGCCGTGGACGTCGGTGAGGCGGCGTTCGATGCCCCGCGGGATCGTGAACGGTCGAGGCCTGCCATGGTCATTGTGGAAATCATAGCTTTGTTCAAATCGTCGTTCATTCCAGCATGTGCTACAGGCGCTCAGCGGCGCCCCGTTCGACCGCCCGCAGACGGGCGGGCGTGAGGCCGGTGTGACGGCGGAGGAACGTCGTCATGTACTGCACCGAGGGGAAGCCCGTGCGGCTGGCGATCGATTTCAGCGGCAGGTCGGTCTCGGCGACGAGCCGCCGGAGGCCCGCGACCCGCAGCCGCACGAACTCGTCGTGGATCGAGCGGCCGACAACGGCGCGGAAGCGGTGCTCGAGCGTGGATCGGGAGACGCATGCCTCCTTGGCGATGAGGGCGGCGTCGGGCTTCGACCAGGGCTTCGCCCGCAGCCGCTGAACCGCGAGCAGCACGACCTCGTCACGCGTGGCCATCGTGTCGGTACTCATGCGGGCCACGACGCCGATCGGCGGGATCACCGTCGGCGCCGCCGGACGGGAGCGGGCCGCCCGCCACTGCGAGGCGGTGAGCCGCATGCGTCGATCGAGCGCGGCCGCGGCCTCGTAGCCGATCCGCCTCGCCGCCTGGTCGATACTCGAGAGCGGCGGGTCGGTCAGCTCGCAGATCATCTCGTCGTTGTCGACGCCGAGCACGGCCACATCGTGCGGCACCCGCAAGCCGAGAGAGCGGCAGGCCTCGAGCACGTGCCGGGCCCGCACGTCGTTGCAGGCCATGACGCCGACGGGCTTCGGAAGTGATGCAATCCAGCCGCAAAGCTCCCGCTGGAGATCTTCCCAGCGGCGTGCCGTCGCGTGGCGGCCGGTGAAGGCCCGGCAGGGGCGGCCGAACGATTTCGCTGTCTCCTTGAAAGCCTTCGCTCGCTCCTCCGACCAGCCGCTCGTTGCGGTCCGCGGGTAGCCGTAGAACGCGAGCGAGTCGAACCCGCAGGCGAGGAGGTGCTCGGCCCCGAGCCGACCGATCGCCGCGTTGTCGGTGTAGACGTAGGGGATGCCGGAAGCGGGGTCGTGCCAGCCGTAGCCGCCGCCGACGCCGACGATCGGGATCGAGAGGCCACGGATGGCCCGCGCTACCCGTCGGTCGTCGAAGTTGGCGATGATGCCGTGGCCGTGCCACCGCGCGAGGTCGGGCAGCTTTTGGAGCGGATCCTCTTCGACGTAAAGACTCCAGCTGCCGCGTTCGTGGGCGTAGCGGGCCACACCACTGATGATGAGCCGGTCGTAAGGCCGTGCGGCGTCGAGGATGACGGCGACGAGCGGGTGGGAGGAGTCGCGAGGCATCGCAGGGCTCCCTGGCTGAACGGAATGACGATTCACCCG
Organism: Pirellulales bacterium; assembly: GCA_044337015.1. Lineage (GTDB taxonomy): Bacteria > Planctomycetota > Planctomycetia > Pirellulales > UBA1268 > UBA4655. The sequence goes on along the minus strand of JBIIOJ010000037.1, from coordinate 4,553 downwards.
CCGAGCAGATGTTCGAGCACGAGCCGCTCGAGGGCCTCATAGTCACGGGCGGCGATGCACTCTGCGGCGTTCTTTTCGGGGAAGGACCGGGCCTTCTCGACGAGCCTCAGAAACACCGCCTTGCTCGTGGCGAGGTGTGCCGTGGCGGCCTCGGCTTTCTGGGTTCGCTGGGCCTTCACGTCGAACCCGACGAACTGGCCGGTGGCCGCGTAGCCCGCCTGCTCGAGAACCCGCACCTGGTCGAAGGCACCCCGCAGGTTTGCGGCCCCGAAGACCTTGTCCTGGTCGAACTTCAGGCCGTTCTGGTCGTTGAGGTGCACGCTCCAGAGCTTGCCGGCCGCGAGGGCAAATCCCATCTCGTCTGAAGGATCAAGGCCGGCGAGGATCGCGTGCGCACTCTCGATGAGCACGCCCACCCGCGCGGGATCGGCCGAACGGCTGCCAAGCGCGAGGGCGTGGCCGATCGTCGGGATGAAGGCGTGGTCGACCGGCTCGTTGGGCTTCGGCTCGATGGCGATCCGCGCCTTCGGGCTCGCCGAGAGGATCGCGTTGATCGCCTCGAGCAACTGGGCTGCCGCCGTGATCGGGCTCTTGCTCTCGCGGACGGCAGTTCCCTCGCGGGCGGGCCACATCACGATCAGGTCGCAGCCAAGCGCCAACGCCACGTCGACCGCCCGCTTCGACCGCTCGATCGCCCATTTCCTCGCTGCCGGGTCGTTCGCGGTGTAGCCGCCGTCGATGCCGTTGGGATGCTCCCAGAGACGCGGGGCGACGAACTCGGCCACGAGGCCAAGTCCGTCGAGCTTCTTCTTCATCGCCTCTGCTTCGGCGATGATCTTCGAAGGCGAAAGGTTCTCGAGGTCAGGCACGGCGTCGTCGTCGTGGAGTTGGATTCCCTCGAAGCCGAGCGAGACGGCCGTCTTGAGCACGTCGTCGAAGGCGACCGCAGGCCGCACGACCGGACCAAACGGGTCGGCCCCGCGTCCGAGGTTCCAGGGGCCAAGGGAGAAGCGGTAGGCGGAGGGGGGCATGGGAATCTCTCGTGGAAGGGGCCGGGAGAGGGAAGTTCGATCGCGTTACAGTACTCGGGCCTGGTTTTGAATTCTCGTAAAAGTATGACGAAAAAAGCGGACGAAGATAGTTCGAAACACGCCGCCAAAAAACCGTAAAGAGCCGCGGGGTCGCCTCGACTGGGTGTCGGGTATGCTGCAAATCGGTCATTCATCGGAGGAAGTTCCCGTGCAGAAATCGCTCGACCTCAAGCTCGCCAGGATCGTCGCCGATCCCTCCTGTCGCGACTTCGTGCTCGCCGACGCGAAGGATGCCGACATGGCGTTCGGCCTCGCGGCCCCCGGCGTGAGGCCCGGCGGCGACGCCACGGCCGGGCCGTTCTGCTCGATCCACGAATACCGTGACCGCATCCGCGAGATCGTGCGGCAGGGGCTCGTGGACATCATGCTCATGAGCGGGAGCACGAGCGAAGTGATCGCGGTCGAGGAGCGGCTCTTCGCCGATTCGGCCGTGACGCCGGCCGTGCGGATGAACGACACCACGGACATCTGGCTGGCGAGCGGCACGGGCGGCTATGCGAAGCAGCCGGCGCTGCCATTCTCGACGACGACGATCCCGCAGGCACGCTCTGGCCGCGTCGCGTGCGGCCCGGAAGCCGAGCGGGATGCGGTGGAGGGGAAGCGCGGGGCGAACCTCGGGCTCTTTTCGCTCACGCTCAACGACGACGCCGAGCTCGACCGGGCCATGCTCTCCGCCTACCGGGAATTCCGGCTGGAGGCGGAGCGGGCCGGGTTTCGGCACTTCCTCGAGGTCTTCTTCCCGAATGCGCCCCGGGCCGGCTCACCCGCGTCAAGCGGCGGTTCTCGCGGCATCGCCCGGTTCCTCGCCGACCACGTCGCGCGGTGCCTCGCGGGCGTGCCGCGGTCGGGTCGACCGATATTCCTCAAGATTCCCTACTTGGGCCCGGAAGTCACCGAGCAGCTTGTCGCGTACGACCGGTCGGTCGTGGTGGGGATCCTGGGCGGGGGCGCCGGCACCACGCACGACGCCTTCGGGCTCGTCGCCGAGGCGAAGCGGAGCGGTGCCCGCGTCGCCCTGTTCGGACGCAAGATCAACGCCGCCGAGGACCAGCTGCTTTTTGTTCGGATTCTTCGCGGCGTCGCCGATGAAGAGATCTCGGCCGAGGAGGGGGTCCGGATGTATCATGCAGCATTGGGAAAGCAAGGTATCCGACCACGTCGTTCGCTCGAGGAGGATCTCGCCCGGACTGACGTGACGAGTGCCTATTCCCAGACGGTCCGGAAGTAATTCTGTTCGGAAGTAAGAACCAGGAGCCTTCACCGCCATGAGCCACGAGCCATCATCCCGCCGCGAATTTCTCGGTTCCGGAGCCACGATCGCCACGGCCGTCGCATCGGCCACGGTGTTCACAGGCACGGGGCTGCCCCGCGTGCACGCCGCGGGCAGTGACGAGATCCGCCTCGCGCTCATCGGCTGCGGCGGCCGGGGGGGCGGGGCGGCGGTCGACGCGCTTTCGGTGGCGGGAGCGCCGATCAAGCTCGTCGCGATGGGCGACGTGTTCAAGGACCGCATCGACATCGTGAAGCGGTCGCTCGACGCGCAGTTCAAGGATCGCGTCGACGTTCCCGACGACCGGAAGTTCGTCGGCTTCGACGCCTTCAAGAAGGCGGTCGACTGCCTGCGGCCGGGTGACATCGCGATCTTCGCGACGCCGCCGGCCTTCCGCGCTCCCCACTTCGCCTACGCGATCGAGAAGGGCGTGCACGCGTTCATGGAGAAGCCGGTCTCGATCGACGGCCCGAGCACGAAGCGGATCATCGAGCTGGCGGCGAAGGCCGACGCGAAAAAGCTGAAGGTCGGCGTCGGGCTCATGTGCCGCCACTGCGACGCGCGGCGAGAGCTTTTCGACCGCCTGCGAAACGGTGAGGCGGGAGACCTCATCGCCTTCCGCGGCTACCGCGAGCACAACCCTCCCCACAGCCTCGAACTCGCACCCGGCCCCGGCGGGATGGGGGAACTGCTCTGGCAGGTGAAGCGTTTCCACAGCTTCCTTTGGGCGAGCGGCGGCATCTTCAGCGACTACTACGTTCACCACGTCGACGAGGTGTCGTGGATGAAGGACGCCTGGCCCGTCTCAGCCGAGGCGACCGGTGGCCGCCACTACCGCGGCAAGATCGACGACCAGAACTTCGACAGCTACGCCGTCGAATACACGTTCCCCGACGGAACGAAGTTCTTCTACTCCGGCCGGGTGATGCCGAATTGCCGGCAACAATTCGGCGTGTTCGGCCAGGGCTCGAAGGGGGCCTTCACGATCTCCGGCAGCGGCCACTCCCCCGCGAAGTCCACGATCTACAACGGGCAGAAGATGGAGAAGGACCAAATCGCCTGGGCGGCAGCGCAGCCGGAGGCGAATCCGTACCGCCGCGAGTGGGAGCACCTCGTCGCGGCGATCCTTGCCGACGAGCCCTACAACGAGGCCGTGCGGGGGGCCGAGGCGAGCCTCGTGACGGCGATGGGACGGTTCGCCGCCCACACCGGCCGGCTGGTTACGTTCGACGAGATGATGAACTGCCCCGACGACCTCACCGCCGGCGTGGACAGCCTCACCGACCAGTCGCCGGCACCGCTCGTCGCCAACGCCGAGGGGCGGTATCCCGTGCCGAACCCCGGCAAGTTCAAGTACGAATACCGCAGCTGATCGTTGTCATTCCGCCACTGGATGAAACCGACCCGAGCATTTGGCGGGCGTAATGCCCAGGAATCCCATTGCTTGCATTCTCGGAGAAGAGATCCGAAAATGCAAGGATGATTCTCCGGCCTTCCTATCAAAAAGCGGTCGAAGAGGCCCTTTCCCGATCTCCGGTCTGCGGGCTGATGGGCCCTCGGCAATCCGGCAAGTCCACGCTGGCCCGCGAGATCGCTCGCACGGCTGACAGCCATTACTTCGACCTCGAATCCCCACGCGATCAACTACGGCTACAGAATCCCGAGCTGGCCCTCGGCCGCCTGTCCGGTCTCGTGGTGCTCGATGAGATCCAGACGCGGCCCGACCTGTTTCCGGTGCTGCGGGTTCTTGCCGATCGGCCCGACGTGCCGGCACGATTCCTCATCCTGGGCAGCGCGGCGCCGGAACTGGTGACGCGGTCGGCGGAATCGCTTGCGGGCCGGATTGAATATGTTGACCTGCACGGCTTTGATCTCACCGAAACCGGCCTCGGCACGCACGAGCGGCTGTGGCTGCGCGGCGGGTTTCCCAGGTCGTACCTCGCAGCCTCCGACGACGCGAGCGTCGCCTGGCGGGAGGGATTCGTTCGCACGTTCCTCGAACGCGACCTGCCGCAATTCGGCATCCGCGTGGGCGCCGCGGCGATGCGTCGTTTCTGGACGATGCTCGCGCATGTTCATGGGCAGCTCTGGAATGCATCCGAGCTGGGCCGGGCCATGGGGCTGTCGGACAAGACAGTCCGCAATTACCTCGACGAGCTCAGCCAGACTTTCATGGTCCGGCAGCTCCAACC
>JBIIOJ010000036.1:0-17937 GCA_044337015.1 Pirellulales bacterium | reverse complement strand
TTGCCACCACGTCTTCCGCTCACTAGCCTTGTCATGGCGTAGTGCACGTCGCTGGGTCGTTCACAGGCCGTCCGGGCCTGTGACCTCGTGCAAACCTCCGGTTTGCGACGGATGCTGCGCATCCGGCTTCACATCCATGTGAAGCGTCCTGCCGCAGGCAGGACCGCCTGACGTTGGTTGACGTCGACTTTCTCGTTCCTCGTGGGTTCCGTGAGGGGCTGCCCGTGCCATGTCGCCGGCGTAGCTGACCAGCGGAGCCATGGATGGCGAAGCGCCAGTCAGCTCCGAGCGAGCGGAGCACAGGATGTGCGCAGCGAGCGTCCGGCGAGCGGCATACGGGCAGCCCCGAACCCCAGCACGTTTGACGTGCAGGAAAATTCGCGGAAGAGCGTCGGTATGCTTGAGGCGATGGACGCTTCGATACGGGACATCCTCCGCCACCTGCTTCTCGGTCGGTCGCTCGCCGCGGTCGGCACGCTTCACGAGGGGCGGCCGTTCGTATCGATGGTGCCCTTCGCGTCGCATCTCGATGCGGGCCGCCTGCGGCTCGTCGTGCATGTGAGTCGGCTCGCGGCCCACACTCGCGACATGCACGAGTCGCCGGAGGTGTGCCTCATGGTCACGGCCGCGGAGTCTGATGAGACGCCGCCGCAGGCGGTCGCCCGCGTGTCGATTTCCGCCGTCGCTGAGTTCGTGCCGCCGGAGCATCCCGACCATGCCGCTTTGAAGGCCGCCTATCTCGGGAAGTTCCCCGATGCATCGATGCTCTTCCAGCTCGGCGACTTCTCGATCGTCGCGATCGAACCGACGTCGGCCCGGCTCGTCGCCGGCTTCGCTCGCGCCATGACGCTCCGGCCCGAGCAGCTCGCAGAAGCGATCGCCTGACGCGTCTGGCGGCCTGTCAGACCTTCTCGAGCTTCGTGATCCGGCCGGTCGCGACCCACTCCGCCACGAAGATGTGCCCCTCGGGCGTGAAGCAGGCGTCGTGCGGATGGACGAACTGGCCGTCGAGCCACTTGTCGGGCTGGCCGCGGAGGTTCTTGACCTCGTCGAGCCGCTCGACCGCGCGGCCGAGCCTCGCCACGACCCGGTTCTTTTCGTCGAGCAGCGTCACGCAGCTCTTCAGCTCGGGCACGACCATGAGGGTCTTCAGGGTGTCGAGGTTCGCCGGCAGGCCGAAGCCGGGAATCGTCTCCTTGTAGCTGCCGTCCATCGAAAAGACCTGGAGCGTGCCGTGGGCACGGTCGCAGACCACGATCGAGGGCTCGCGGGACGAGCCGTCAGCGGCGGGCCGCCGGTCGATCCAGATGCCGTGGGGAGTGTCGAAGGTGCCCTCCCCCTTCCCCGCCCCGCCGAAGCCGCTGACCCAGTTCGCGTCCTTGTCGTAGCGGTGGATCTTGAACGATCCGTAGCCGTCGGCGAGCAGGAAGCCGCCGTCGTCCAGGAAGGCGAAGTTCGTCGGCAGGAATCCCTGCCGCGACCAGTTGGGCTTCGTCGAGACGTCCTCGCCGGCCGCGTAGGCCCCCGACTCCATCGGGGCCTTGCGATACCAGACGATCTCCCCGGTGGGCGTCATCTTCGCGAAGCTCTTCACCTGCTGGTAGCCGCAGACGTAGAGAAACTCCTCGCCGCCCTCCTTGCGGACCTCGATCCCGTGTCCGCCCCCCTGGAACTCGCTGCCGAAGGCCCGAATGAACTTCCCCTGGGAGTCGAAGACGAAGATCGCGGGATGATCCTTGAGCGACTTGTTGCCCTCGTGGATCACGTACAAGTTGCCGGCGGAGTCGACCGCGACGTTGTGCGTCGTCTGCCAGGTGAACCGGTCGGGCAGCTGCGGGAAGTGGTGCCTCGCGCGGTAGGTGTGCTCCCCCTCGCCGATGATCGTCTCGCCGCCGGCCGCCCTCGCCACGGGCTTCGTGACCGCCGCCGTCGCCGCCACGGCCGTCACCGCCTCCACGAAACCCCGGCGAGACATTCTCAAGTTCATCGCAACCTCCGAATGGGAACTGTCGTTTCAGCCGGCCGGAGTCTACACCAGAAAAACCACATGGCTTTCACGACCGCGCTTTCGCGATCACGGTCTGAACCTCGCCCCACGGCACGTCATGTGGGGGCGTGGCACTCGCTGCCGCCAAGGCGGCGGTCGCGCCGGCGGCCTCGCCCATCGCGACGGCGTTGCCCGTCACGCGGTAGCTGGCATGCGCGATGAAGTCGCCGCTGATGCACCGGCCGGCCATCATGAGGCCGTCCACGTCGCGGGCGACCAGGGCCCGGAGCGGGATGTCGTAGGGCTGCGACTTCACGCCCGCATTGTCCCAGGCCGCTTTCTTGTTGTCGTCGGCGGTCAGCGCGTGGATGTCCACCGGGAACGTGGCCCGCACCACCGCGTCGGCCTGCCTTGCACCCGTGACGACGTCCTCTTTCGTCATGAAATACCGCCCCTTGATCCGCCGCCCGTCACGAATGCCGATCTGCTCGGGTGTCGCGGCGATCTGGAGGTCTTCCCAGGGGCCGCCCAGCTTCCGCAGGCCGCGCACGATGCGGTGCAGCTCGCTCCGCGCTCGGAGCGTGGCCTCGGTGACCTGTGCGGCATCGGTGGCATTGATTCCGTATTCGTGGTTCGCCATGAGCAGCACCAGGTTACCGTGCACCGGAAACATGCAGGCCGCGCCGTAGCTCGGCATCACCCCGGCGCGGGCGAGCTCCTTGCGGAAGGCGTGTCGGCCGTCGGTTTTCGCCTCGGTTCCCACTTCGTGGATGAGGCCCGCGAGGGCCGACACGTCCTTCACCACAAGCAGTGCGTACATCGTCATGGGCTGGCAGGGGCACGCGGCTTCCTTGCCGATCTCGAACTCGCAGCCCGCCAGGGCGCCGAGGTCGCCGTCGCCGGTGGTGTCGATGAAGACGGGTGCCCGCCAGGCCTGGCGACCGGACTTGGATTCGGTGAGGATCGTCCGCAAGGCGCGGCCCTCCCGCTGGGCGGCGGCGACACGCGTGTGGAGCTGCACCTTCACCCCGGCGGCCGTGCAGAGCTCCTCGAGCAGCACCTTCATTTCCTCCGGCTGATAAGTGATGGCGTTCACGCCTTCACCTTTGATGGCGTCCCGTTCCCGCAGCCGCCGGACGAGTTCCTGGTTGAAACCCGGCTTGTCGAAATCGAGAAGGTAGCCGAGCAGCGAGTTGGTCCACACGCCACCGAGCGCGCCGTGCGTCTCGAAGAGCCGCACCGTGGCCCCCGCCCGCGCCGCCGTGATGGCCGCCGTGACGCCCGCTGGTCCCGCGCCGCAGACGATGACGTCGGCATCCGCGGTGAGCGGCACTTCGCGGGCAGGCTCCGTGCACATCCCCGGGCTCGCGGCTGCGGGATCCGCGGCCCGCGCGACCGTGGCGACTCCGGCCGCTCCAGCGGCTGCTGCCGTGACGAATCCGCGGCGAGTGGTGACGCTCATGTTTGCTCCAGTTCCTGATGATCCGATGCTTTGTCGACGAACGGCTACGATCAGCGGCTTGCGATCGACGGACGAATCGTAGCGACCTGTTTCATGGCGAGTCCGCTCCATCGCGTCGTTCCGCGAACCCCGTTCCAAGGTTCCAACTCAGGCCCCGTCGAACAAACCACGGGGTTGCCATGACGAGGACGACGGGAAAAGATCCGGTCATCCGAGTGGTCGATCGGAATCCCCGAATTATTCCGGCACTCGGGTGGCAGTGGAAGCCCTCGACACGTGCAGGAAGCCCCGCAGTCAGCCTTGGGCCGAGAGTGCCCGGACGTGGCTTGAGGCCGCCGAGGCGAGGCCTTCAAGGGAATATCCTCCCTCGAGCGACGACACGAGCCGTCCGTCGGCATGCCGCTCGGCGATCGCCATCACGATCGACGTCAGCTCCGCGAAATCATCATCCGTCAGTTTGAAGCCGCCGAGCGGGTCGCCCTCTCGGGAATCGAAGCCGGCCGACACGAGCACGAGTTCCGGCCGGAAGGCGTCGGCGGCCGGCACGAGCTTTTCGCGGAAGGCGCCAACGATCTCCTTCCGGCCGGCGCCGGCGGGAAACGGGCAATTGATCGTGGAGCCCTCCCCCTCGCCGCGGCCGGTCTCGGTTGCGAGGCCCGTTCCCGGATAGAGCGGGTGCTGGTGCGTGTCGAAAAAGAGCACCGACGGATCCTCGTAGAAGATGTCCTGCGTGCCGTTGCCGTGGTGCACGTCCCAGTCGGCGATGAGCACCCGCTTCACGCCGTGGACCGCCTGGGCGTGCCTCGCGGCGATCGCCACGTTGGAGAACACGCAGAAGCCCATCCCCTTCCCCGGCGTCGCGTGGTGGCCGGGAGGCCGAACGACGGCGAAGGCGTTCCGCACCCGCCCCGCGAAGACGGCATCCACCGCGGCTACCACGCCCCCGGCGGCGAGCCTCGCCACCGCGAGCGACTTCGGAGAAAGCGGAGTGTCGCCCGTCGAGAGCCGCCGCTCACCGTCGGCGACGTCCTCCGCCACGATCCGCAGGTAGTCGGCCGTGTGACAGCGGAGGATCGCCTCGTCGGCCGCGGCCGCTGGCTCGATGGTCTTCAGCTTCGCCGTGAGGCCGTCGGCCTCGAGCCGCCGCCGAATCGCGGCGACCCGCTCCGGCCGCTCGGGATGTCCCTCACCGGTGAGGTGCTCGGCGTAGGCATCGGCCGCGACGATACCGGTCGGCTTCACGTATGTTCCCCTCCGCGCGGCGCGACGACGATTCTCCGACGGCCGCAGTTCGTCGTGGTGAACTGGTTCATGCTTGAGAGTGTATTCTCGCATCGTGCGATTCGTCACACATGCGAGATTTCCATCGATCATGAAACCATCACCGAATCAGAAGTCCGCCCCGATAGATGCGGGCGAGCCCCTGCAGCATTCATTGCAGAAATGCGATGGGACCAGGTTCCCGTCGTTGCGTCGTGCCGGCGCCATCGTGATGGCGCTGCTCTTCGGGGCTGCACTCACGGTGTCTCACGCCTGGGGTCAGGGAGGCAGCTCCCCGGACAGCGGCGAGGTGGGCAAGCAGTGGTCGATGGATATCGGGAACGGGCAGACGCTGCGGATGGGTTATTGCCCCGCAGGGAACTTCACAATGGGGACCCCGGCGGGCGAGGTGAAGTATGTCGAACCGAGGGAAACGCCGGTGGAGGTGACGCTGACATCGCATTTCTGGCTGTTGCGGACGGAGGTGACGCAGGCACAGTGGGAGGCGGTGATGGGCCGCAATCCGAGCGGTTTCAAGGGGGCGAACCTTCCGGTGGAAACGGTGAGCTGGGATGACTGCCAGGAGTTCATCCAGCGGCTGAGCGCCCGGGGCGGGCTGCCGGCGGGATGGAAGTGGGCGCTGCCGACCGAGGCGCAGTGGGAGTACGCCTGCCGGGCGGGGGAGAAGGGGCCGTATTCGGGAGGCACCCTGGACGCCGTGGGGTGGTATCTGGAGAACGCGGACCGTAAGACCCACGAAGTGGCGACGAAAAAGCCCAACGCATGGGGACTGTATGACATGCATGGGAACGTGCTCGAGTGGTGCGCGGACTGGATGGGCGAGAGTCTCCCCGGTGGGACGAATCCCCAAGGGCCTGATGCCTGTGCGTTTGGCGACTACCGCGTGCTCCGCGGCGGCTCGTGGGACCGCCCACCTCAGGCCTGTCGCGCGGCGATCCGGTTCTGGTCCCGCGACGGGGGCAACCGCACGGGCTTCCGCCCCGCCCTGGTTCCATCCCGGTAAGCCGCGGAGCGCACCAGGAACCGGAATGGAAAGGACAGGGCGGTCAACGGCACTTCCAGAAGTGCTCGACCGGTGACGAGCGGTCGATGGGGTACAGTCCCGGGCCTTTTTCGATACCGACCTGCCGGACAAAGAGAGTCCCGGCCGCTACGCCGCGGCCGGGCGAGAGATCAGCAGGCCCGGCATTACCGAGCCAGCACGTGGAAGCATGAGAGAAGTTCAGCGATGAGCTTCGGGGCAACGCCTGGAATCATCGCCCGCACGATCGGCGGGAGCTTGTCGTACACGACGAATCGCTTCCGCAGGAGAGGCGGCTCACGGTGCGAGTCGCCATACCGCGTTGTGTAGTCATTTGGCAGATCAGCAGGTCGCCCCGTGCGAACGCCGCGAACACGACGGCGGGCCGACGCTTGCTCGACTGAAGATCGGTGAACGGAAGCGGCACGACGACCACGTCGCCGCCTGCAAATTCCGCCACGCCTCATCCTCTTCCGCAGTATCCCAATCCGCTGCCCAGGCCGACTCAGCGAGCGGCATCAGGGCATGCACGTCCTCGCTCCCATCACTGCCTGCACCGCGCGCCCGCAGGTGCCGCAGAAAAGCAAGCACCTCCCGCTGCACACTCTCCAGGGCGTTCTCGAGCTCCTCGATCAGAGATTTACTCATTGTTGACACGCTGTAAAGGAAAGGTCGGCCAACGGCACTTTGGCAAGCGACGGCCGAGCGGGGCGGATCACGAGGAGCAACAGCCGGAACCGATCGGGCTGGATGCGGCCCGATCGTGGAGGTGCCGAGGTGCTTCCTGTCCACACTCAAGGCCGGATTTGTCTCGTCGGCGCAGACCGGCCTTGAAACCGCTCTTCTCGCGGGCCGTCGACACCGTGGCATGGAATGCCGTCAGAGGCGGTGGATGTCGATCACGGGCAGCTCGTCTATCCGTCCCTGAAAGATCGCCAGGGCGTCGTGGACCTGGACGAACTCGGCCCAGCCGGTCGACGGACCACGGGCGGGAGAGACTCACCGGAGGCTCGAGCGGTTCGCCACTCCGTATGAGGCAACACGTGTGTCAGGATCTTCCGGATCGGCCCCGGCTTGGGTGTCTCGCCCACCCGAGCCATGAGTTTGGCCTTTGGCGTCGGGAGGTTTCGTGGGATCGCGATTTGTCGCGTAAGTCGCAGCCGTGGCCGGTGGCATCCAGGGGAACCAAAAGGAGCCATTGCCGGCGTTGCCGGCGTCGTCGAGCATCAGCACGAGTGGCTTCTTCATGGTGTTTTCCAGGTTTTGTTCCGAGTCGGTTTCAGTGCGGGCATGAGACGTCTCATTCGCCCACGATCTTCCACTTGCCCCAGAGCTTGGGCGTGAGTTCAGCCTCGCTCGGCACGTCGGCGGTGATCGCCGTCGCCTTGTTGGCCCAATAGACCCGCTGGGTCGTCTGGCCGTTGGCCCCACGGAGCACGCCGATATCGGCCTTGAACGTCTCACCCGGCTTCGGCTGCCACTCGAGCGCCGAGAGCGGCACGGAGACTTCGTAGCTGCCGGCGCCGTCCGTGGCGAGCGACACCGAGTCACTCACGTCTTCGACCACGTCGATGTTAACCGTTCGCCACGGGCTGCTGAATGGAACCGGCTCCTTCGTGCCCGGCACCTTTGCCCGGTAGACGAGCGCCAAGGGCTTGTCCTTGACCCGGGTGACGAGCAGCCGAAGGTCGCCCGGCACGGGGGCCGCGCGGTCGGCCGGTGCGGTCGCATCGGTGGCGAGCATGATGTCGAGGCAGCCGCCGTGCTTGAAGGGGGCGTTGGCCGTCTCGGCCGTATTCGCGAGGAGGTTCTTCTCGGTCGTCCGCCACGCGGCGTAGAGATGATCACCGCTCACGGCGGCTGCGGCGGTCACTTCGTAGGGCTTCGAGTCGCTGTTGAAATTCGCCTTCACGCCGCGGCGGTCGATTGATGCCCAGTCGGTCGTCGCAGGCCAATCGTCGAGCTTGCCGTCGACGGTGGGCGGCGTGGCACGCAACGGCACCGAGAGGATGCCGCTGCCGCGTTCGGCCTGCCGCTTGGTTTCGGCCCGCGCAAACCATTCGGCCGCCCGCCCGAGATCTTCCGCCGTGACGGAGAGCGTGGTCTCTGGGATTGCTTTCAGTGATTCGAGGCCATCGACGCGGACGAGGCTCGTCCGTGCACCGTCCACGAGAAAGACCTTTCCGTCGGCCGTCTGCGTGATGCTCGGCCAGAAGTTCTCGTCGTGGAGCGAGACGTCGGTCACGTCCATGTTTCGCGTGGCGACCGGCGCAGACCAGTTCGGCCGCCGGCGGATGTCGTGGAAAAACGTGCCCACGAACAGGCCGTCGGCCGTGAAGAGATACATGTTGCCCATGTTGCCGTTGATGCAGAACATCGGCCCGAGCGGCCCCTTCACCCAGCCGCCGAGCAGCCGCGTGTGGCCCACCACCATGCCCGGTCGGTCGGGCACGGCCGCCTCGTGGCTGGCGTGCAGCCCAGGCCAGGGGCTCGGGTAGCTCCACCGTGGCTCCCCCTTGAACATGCCGCCGAGGCTGGCGGGCGAATAGGGAGCCATCGCGTTCGTGGTGATCGTCCAACCGCCTGGCTCGGCGAGCGCCTGGTTGCCACCACTCGACGCTGTTGGGTTGGCCGGAGGCCCGAGCCTCACAGGTTTCGCGACGTCATACCGCGGGATTCCGCCGGCGTCGATCGCGGCGGCAAACCGCGCGGCCTTGTCGCCGGACTGCGCGGCAACGAACGACAGGTCGTTCATCACCGTGACGCCCCGGGTTCGGCCCGCCGCACATTGCACCTCGTCGGGCTGAGGCCGGCCATCGCCGTCTGCATCGCTCCAGGCAAACGTCGCCTGCTTGTCAGGCGGCGGCGAATCCTTCTCGGGCATCGTGCCCTCGGGCCAGCGGCCGCGGAACTCCTCGCCGCGGAGCACGGGCCAGGCATGGGCGTTGCCCAGGGCGGCGACCAGTTTTGTTCCGGTCTCACCATCGAGCCAGATGAAGGCGACGTCGTCGCCATTGGTCGGCGTGTGCGTGTAGCAGCTCGTGAAATACCGGCGAGTCGGCTTTCCGTCGGCGCCAGCTTTGCCGGCAGCTTCGGGGTAGAGCGGCGTGTCGGGTGAGTAAGGCCCATAGTGGGCCGCCAGCAGAGGATCGTCGTTGCGCGAGAAGACGCGGACGAGTTGGTCGGTGCCTTTCTCCCAGTCGAGCGCGAACTCCAGCCCCTTGTAGAAGAAACGCGTACGGTCCTGCGGGTCGAGCGTGCCTCCACCACCGTATTCCGTGGGACCATAGAACGCCCGCACGAGCCCGCCGTCTGGCGACCAGACCGATACCCGCCGCGGATGGTCGTCGGCCTCGGCCACCCAGACGCGGCCCTGCGAGTCGACGGCGAGCCCATTCGGGTTGTTCATGTGCAGCGGCTCATAGGAGCCGGTCGCCGGTTTCCCTGCCTTGCCGATCGCCCCTTGCGTCTGGCCCGCGGCGGAAAAGATCTTCACCTGGTGCGAGTCGCCGCGATCGGTCACGAGGATCCGTCCCTGCGAATCGACCGTCACGTGCCGCGGATCTTCGAGCCCCGCAGCGATCAGCGGCTGGGGCGTCCCCGCGAGCGTCGCAAACCGCACGAGCTTTTGGCCCGAGAGCGCGAGCAGTCGCCCCTTGGCGTCGAAGCAGAGCCCGCGCGGGCTGTCGAGTGGGATGCGCGACGCGATCTTGCCCTCCGCCACGTCGACGACGAGCAGTTCGTTTTGCCGCACGAGCGACGCGACGATCTTTCCGTCGCGAGCCGCAATACCACCGAGCAGCCACGTTTTGTAACCCCCTTCGAAGCCCTCGATCTTCGGCGGCGACGAGTTTGGCTTACGGTTCTTGCCGCGCTCGTCCTCGGTGCCGAATTTCTCCTTGAGCACGGCCTTGTCGGCGAAGGCGTTTGTCTTCGCCGTGAGCCGGAATTCGCCCTCCCAGATGCTGCCGACATAGCAGAGATGGTCGGCCACGGCCTTGGGACCGGAGTCGACGGCGAGCGTCGGCGCGCCGGTCCAGATGCCGCCCACCCAGTGCTGGCCGCCAATCTTCATGCCGTCCTCGCGGACCCACTGCAGGCCGTGGCCCCCTTCGGCGACCGACGCGCCCATGAAGATGAGCGGCTGGCCGTCGGCCGTCCGCGAGCCGGGCACCGCCGCGAGGCTCGTCGGCGGCGTGTGCGTCGTCAGCCAGCAACCCGTGCTGTCGGCGGTCGGCCAAGCCGGCTTTCCGGCGGAATAGACGCTGAACTCGTAGCGAAGTTCGAGCGGCGTCCGCCAGAGGCCGCGGACCTTGTACTCACCGGGGCCGACCGGCCGCGTCGGGATGTGATAGAGCCCGTGGTGGGCGGCATCTTGATCGCGCAGCAGGTCGTCGCTGCCGTCCCACCAGGCCGTGTTCTCACCGGCCGGAAAGGGCGTCTCACTGACAAGGTTGCGGATACGTTTTCCGTTCTTGTCTTCGATCACGAGCGTGACGACACCCGGCTCTGGCAGCGTGAATTTCACCGGTATCGGCGGCGGCTCCTCGACCGCCTTCGGCAACACGAGGCTCGCGAGCATGACGTCGTCGGCCACTTCCGCGAACGCCATCACCTCGCCCAACCAAACGCGGCGGCCATCCTTGATCTTGCCCTCGATGTGCGGATGCTGCCGACCCTGCAGAGCTTTCGTGATCCGCAGGCGGATGGCCCGCGTCGTGACCGGATTTTCGAAGGGGAGAAACGCCGGCGCAAGGACGTATGGATAGAGCGACTGCAGGTCGCTCCGAGCTGCCACCTTCCGCCAGCTGTTCTCGGCCGCCTCGCGGACGATCTCGCTGGCGTTGCCCGTGAACGCATCGACCTCGACGCCTGAAAAACCAGTCCAGAGCAGACCGAGGCCGGAGAGCGTGACGGGCCGGGGCCAGGTAAGCGTGACCACTTCCGGCCGCTCGGGCGAGACCGCGACCGCCGCGCCGTTCTCGCCGTTGTCCCAGGCACCCCAGTTGTCGTGTCGCTCATTGACGAGCAGCGCGCTCTTGTCGTCGCGGCTGGCAGTCTGGACGAGCGATTGCGGGGCGACGTTGGCGGACCGTTTCGGCACGAGCAGCACGCCGCCGAGCTGCCCCGACATCTCGCGGTCGCCCGGGCTCGGCTCGTGGCTGAACCGCAGCGCCCGGGTGGTCGTGCCGGCGGGCAGCACCCACGATGCATACCCACTCTCTCCCACCGGCTGCCGGCTCGCGTCCGTCGCCGTGATCCGCTCGGCGGGAATCCACTGCGAGTCGTCGGCCAGATCGCCGGGATACTGGGCGTCGGGCTTGAGCACGCTCAGCCGGCCACCGCCGGCAACGAGCACGCTGCTCACCGGAATGCTCTCGGTGAACCCGATCCGGAGATGCCTCGCGCCCGTGGCCCGGCCGACGCCGAAGCGAATGCCGGAGTGGGTGCCAGGGTTTCTGCCGGCAGTCCAGACGACCGCGGCAGGCCCATCCTTGGCCTGTTCGGCCGAGACGGGAGTCTCCTTGCCGTCGACCCACTGCGCGAAGGCCGCCGGATCGAGCAGCTTTGCGTCGATCGGGCCGTCGGGTGTGGCGGCTTTTGACGCGGCATGGGCAGGGATCGTGACCGCGAAAAAGACCGAGAGCGTTAGGAGGGGCGCACGGAGCCAACGGCAGAACGGCATGAGAATCCCTCACCAGAGGGCCGTATTGTACCGAGAGTTCTTCGCCGGGAGGGCTGGGTCGTGAACAAGAAGCTGGTCTCCGGGCTGTACTGCGAGGAGGGCCTGAGGATCTGCCGCAGGCCGGCGGTCGCTACCAGATCCAGACGTGCGCCGGCAGCATCGCGAGCGGGCGGCCGGAGGAGAGGAGCATCAAGGCGTCGGCATGCGGCATGATCGCCTCCACGATCGCCGGGTCCAGCCGCAGCATCGCGGCGAGCGGATCTGCCGCCCCGCTCATGCCGAAGAGATCCTCGAAGAGCCCCTTCGGTTCCGGCAGGAGCGTGCGGTCGAACGCCTCGTCCTTTCCGATGCCGGCGAGTTCCCTCGCCTCGTCGATCGCGTCCTCGAGCGTGCCGAGCCGGTCCACGAGCCCGGCCTCGCGGGCCATGCGGCCTGTGTAGACCCGTCCCTCCGCCAGCTCGGGCATCTTCGCCGGATCGATCCGGCGGCCCTCGGCGACCTTCGTCGTGAAGAGCCGGTAGACGTCCTTCATCGTGCCGAGAAATGCTTCCCGCTCGTGGTCGGCGAACGGCTTCTGCATCGACTTCCAGCCGGCGTTCCGCCCCTTGCTCACGACATCGCTGTGGATGCCGAGCCGCTCGAGCGCGCCCCCTACGGCGACCTTGCCGCCGACCACCCCGATCGAGCCGGTGAGCGTGCCCGGTGCGGCCACGATCCGGTCGGCCGCCACGGCAGCGTAGTAACCTCCGCTGGCGGCCGTGTCGGAGAGGCTCGCGACGACCGGTTTCGCGGTCCGCTTCGCCTCGTGCCAGATGAGGTCGCTCACGAGCGCCGAGCCGCCGGGCGAATCGATCCTGAGCACGATCGCCTTCACCTTCTCGTCCTTATCGGCGTTTCGCAGGGCCTCGATCACCCGGTCAGAGCCGCTGGCAGGCACGAGCCCGCCTTCGCCCTGTTCGCGGATCATGCCGCCGAGGTGGATGACGGCGATCTTCTTCGAGGCTGAACCCGCACGGCCCTGCTTCGTGCCGGCGAAGAGGTCCACCAGCTTCACAAGCCCGGCGAGGCCCGAGAAGTCGTCGTCGATCGACTGCTTGCCGTAATCGCGAATCACCTTCGGGGCCGGCGTCTCGCCCGCCCCGTCCTTCCGCGTGAGTTTCGCCCGCTTCGCCAGGGCGACGATCGCCTCGTCCTCGTAGGCGACCGCATCGACGAGCCCGGCCTCCTTGGCGGCGTCGGCCGTGAAGACGCCACGGTCGATGATCTCCCTGACCCTCGGCTCGGGGAGCCTGCGATCCTCGGCCACCCGCTCGACGAGCTGTTCGAAGAGATCACCGACGAACGCCTCGTACTGCGCCCGCAACTGCGGGCTCATGTCGCTCCGCGTGAGCGGCTCGCCGGCTCCCTTGAACTGGCCCACCTGCAGGATCTCGGCCTCGATGCCGAGCTTGTCGAGCATCTCCTTGAAGAAGGTCACCTCGGTTCGGACGCCCGTCAGTTCGAGCGTGGCTGCCGGCGACATCGTGATCGTGTCTCCGGCCGAGGCAACGGCGTAGCGGACCGGATTGGCGTCGAGCAGGTACGCCCCGACCGGCTTTCCCGCGGCCTTCACCCTGCCGATCGCGGCACGGATCTCGTCAGCCCGCGCCCGGCCGAGGGCGGGAGCCTTCAGCGACAGGAGCACCGCGGCCACCCGCTTGTCACCCGCCGCCTTGTCGATCCGCTCCACGAGCCGATGGAGCCGCGGCGACACGTCCGCGAGCACCCCAGCCTGCCCGACCCCCTCCGGCAGCGAACCGTCGACCGTGATCACGGCCACAGCAGCCGGAGCCACCGCAGCCGGGGACTTTGCGGGCGTGGCTTCCTCCGCCCGGGCCAGCCTGAAATCGGCGAACGCCGCGAAACCGGCACAAACCGCCGAAAAAGACAGTACGACACCGAGGATTCCTCGCCTCATTCCAGCAAGCCTCCGGAGCACACGGCCCCGACCCGAAAAAAGTTTCGGGGCCTCTTGACTATGAACGACTGTATACTAAGATACCGTCGTTCAGGCGAATCTGCCGTTCGACCGACGCGTTTCGAAAAATCATCCCGCAGGAAGCATCCGAATCATGGCGACCAAATCCCCCCGTGCCAAGAGAGCCCCCCAGCCACGGCATCCGCGTGCCAGAGGTGCCGCCGTTTCTAAAGCCGTCTCGGGCAGGTCTGCGGCGGCTTCCAAGAATGCTTCATTACCGAAGGGAGGCAGCCTGAGCGACCTTCTCAGCGGCAGACCGCCGTCGAGAAGCGGCGAGGAAGGGGAAGACGCCGGCCCGACCGACCGGCAGCTTGCGATCTACGAGTTCATCCGCGACAAAATCCAGACTCGTGGCTACGGGCCGACGGTCCGGGAGATCGGAGCGGCCTTCAAGATCCGCTCCCCCAACGGCGTCGTCTGCCACCTCAAGGCTCTCGAGCGGAAGAACTACATCACCCGTGGCAAGAACATGTCGCGGGCGATCGAACTGGTCTCGGAGCCGGCCCACATCAGGGGGCTACCGATGGCCGGCTGGGTTGCGGCGGGCACGCTGCGGACCGCGGAGGAGCAGAAGGAGCGGATCGACTTCGAGGATCTCTTCAACCGCGACAATCATTTCGTGCTGAAGGTGATGGGCGATTCGATGATCGACGCCCAGATCTCCGATGGCGACTGGGTGGTGATCCGCAAGGCGCGTTCGGCCCACTCCGGCGACATCGTCGTCGCCCAGACGGAAGATGGCGAAGCGACGCTCAAGCAGTGGTTTCCGGAGCGGGATCGCATCCGGCTCCAGCCGGCAAACGCTTCGATGAAGCCGATCTACGTCCGGAACGCCAAGGTGCTCGGCGTGCTCGCCGGCGTCGTGCGAAAGACGTAGCTCTGCAGATGATGCAGGTCACGCGGTTCGATCGAGCGTGTTCGCCTGCACCTGATGCAGCTTGTTGTAAAGCGTCTTCAGACTGATGCCGAGCTCCTCGGCGGTCTTCACCTTGTTGCCGCCGTTCCGCTTGAGTCGTTCGACGATCTCCTTCAGCTCGATTTCGCGAAGCGTCGGCGGACGGTCCGACGGTTGGCTTTCGACGGCCGGAGCGGTGTTCACAGGCGGGCTCAAAGGTGAACTCACAGGCGACGCGGGCCGCTGAGCTGCGACCGGCCTGCCGAGTCGAGCCGGCAGATGATCGACGCCGACCGGTAGCTCGTCGCACAGCACGATGGCGTGCTCGAGCACGTTCGCGAGTTCCCGCACGTTGCCCGGCCACTGGTGCGCCGCGAGCACCTCCATCACGCCGGGTGCGACGACCGGCATTGCGGGCGGAGCATGGGGCCTCGAGCGGCGGATGAAGTGATCGACGAGCGAGGGCAGGTCTTCCACCCGCTCCCGAAGAGGCGGCACGACCACCTCGAAGGTGTTGATCCGGAAGAAGAGATCCTCGCGGAAGTCGCCAGCCGCCACCATTTCCTCGAGCTTGCGGTGCGTCGCGCAGATCACCCGGCAGTCGACCCGGATCGGCGCGTTCTCGCCGACCCTGCGGATCTCGCCGGCCTCGAGTGCCCGCAGCAGCTTCGGCTGGAGCGATCGCGGCAGCTCACCGACCTCGTCGAGGAAGAGCGTGCCGCCGTCGGCCACCTCGAACAGTCCCGTGCGGTGCTCCTCGGCGCCGGTGAAGGCACCCTTGCGATGGCCGAAGAGTTCGCTCTCGACGAGGTGCTCGGGCAGCGCGCCGCAGTTTACCGCGACGAGTGGCCCGCCGGCGCGGCCGCTCGCCTCGTGGATCGCCCGGGCCACGAGCTCCTTGCCGGTGCCCGTCTCCCCGCGGATGAGCACCGTCGAGTCGGTGCGGGCGACCCTCGCGATGAGCTGCCGCACCCGATGAAGCGCGGCCGATTCGCCCACGAGGTTCGTCTCCCCCTCGGCCCGCCTCACCCTTCCTTCGAGGGCGCGGAGCCGCGCGTTGAGCTCCCGCTTTCGCCGCACCCGCTCGAGCACGGCCTGGATGTCGGCGAGCTTGCACGGCTTCGTGAGGTAGTCACAGACGCCCTGCCGGACAGCGTCGACGGCCGTCTCGAGCGACGACTTGCCGGTGATGATGACCGACTCGGTGTCGGGCGAAATTTCCCGCAGACGCCGGATGACGTCGAGCCCGCCGACACCCGGCATGTCGAGGTCGACGATCACGCAGTCGTACGCAGTCCGCTCGAGCGCCGCCAGCGCCGTCCGCCCGTCGGGGCAGACCGTCGCCTCGTGCCCCATGCGGGGCAGTTCGATCCGCATCAGTTCCTGGATGGAAGTCTCGTCGTCCGCATAGAGCACGCGGAGCGACTTAGGCTGCCTGGTTGCGATGATCCACCTCCCTTGAAGCCGTCTGGATGACGGGCGCGGCCGAGACGTCGGCGAGCGGCAGCGTGACCCGGAAGGCCGATCCCTGCCCCGGGCCCGCGCTCGATGCCTCGATCCGTCCTCCGTGATCGCTCACGATCCGCTGCACGATCGAAAGGCCGAGCCCGGTCCCCTGGCCGTTCTTTCGACGCGTGAAGAAGGGCTCGAAGAGGTGCTCGAGCACCTCGGCCGTCATGCCGCAGCCGTCGTCGGTGACCTCGAGCACGGCATCGCGGCCGCTGCGGGCGATCGCGACGGTGACGCGGCCATCGGCCTCGATCGAGTCGAGGGCGTTGACGAGCAGGTTGAGCACGACCTGCTTGATTTCCTGCGGGTTCACCATGACGAGCTGGTCGGGGCCGTCGGCGATCTCGATCGAGCGGCCGGAGAACCGCCCCACGTGCCGCAGCATCTCGGCCACGTCGCTTGCGATGGCGAGCAGCGCGGTCGGCTGCCTGCGAACCTCACCGAGACGGGAGAAATCGAGCAGCTTCTCCGTGATCTCCTTGCAGCGAAAGGCCTCCGACTGGATCAGTTCGAGGTATCGGAGGGTGAGCTTCGCCTCCTCCTCCGACGGCGACGGGGCCGCCAGGCGGCTCTCGAGCGACTCGGCGCACATCGCGATCGACGCGAGAGGATTGTTGATCTCGTGGGCGACTCCGGCCGCGAGAAAGCCGACGCTCGCGAGTTGCTCGCTGCGGATCACCTCCCGCGTGCGGAGCTGCACCTGGTTGTCGAGATCGTCGCGGATCGCCTGGAAGCGTTCCGTCATGCCGTTGAGCGCCGCCGCCAGCTCCGCCATCTCGTCATGGGTGTCGAGTGAGAGGCGGTAGTCGAAGTCGCCGGAGGCGACCCGCCGCGATCCGTGCGCGAGCAGCTTGAGCGGCCGGAAGACCCACCGGTAGGTGAGCACCGCCAGGGTCGAGAGCAGCACGGCGGCGGCGATCGCCGATGTCCAGGCCGTGACGATGAGCGAGCGGTATCCGGTGCGGACCTCGCCGGCGAGCAGGTGGAGCTTCTGTTGGAGGAAGGTCGGCAGCTTCGCGGTCCGTTCCACGAGTCCCTCGAGATGGTGCTCGATGAGCTCGAGCCGGGCGGCGTCGGCCACGTCGTCGTCGGCTGTGTCACCGGCCTCATCACCACGAGCGAGCAGCGTTCGCAGCGAGTCGAGCTCCGCGCCGATCGCGGCGGCCGTCTCCTGCTCGTGACTGCGGTCGGCGAAGGGAACGTCGTCGAGCTCACCCGCCGCGAGATCCTCCAGGTAGAGCGAGAGGGCTGCCGAGGCGTCGGCCAGCTGCGACTGGAAGCGATCGCCGTCGCAGTCCTCCGGATCCCTGGCGTGGGAGACGCGGATCGCCTGGATGCATTCCTCGAGCCGACTCGCGCTCGGCAACTCGGCGGCCCGACAGGAGACCGTCCGCACGAGCCGACGATAGGAGTAGAGCCCGAGGAAGCTGCTCGCCGACAGGACGGCCACGACGAAGCCGACGACGACGGCGCCGAGCAGGAGCTTGTTGCGGATCGGTCTGCGGTTGGCCATCGCGGCCTCCTCATGGGGCCGGGAAACTACCAACGGCAGGCCCCCCGCCCTACACCAATCCGAACCGCTTTCGCAGGCCCCATTCCACGCAGAGAAGCCCGGCAAGGAGCAGGAAGACCGGCCAGGAGTCCCACGGCGTCATCGACCACTGGGTCGTCGTCTCGTAGGCGGCAGGGGTCGCCGCGATCTCCTCGAAGATCCGCGGCACCTCCTCGGGCGACCTCGTCCCGCCGGGCGGGCTCGCCACCTGCGCCATGATCGCCTGGTTCGCGATCGGGCTGGCCAGCTCGAGGTCCTGCCTGACGACGGTGAACCTCGCCCTCCGCGCGGTCGCCGGCGGCCCGCCCGCACGCCGCAGCTCGACCGTCCAGTCGCCCGGCTCCGCGCAGCCGCCGATGGTTCCGGAGAAGCCTTCGCCACGATGATCCACCCGGACGGGCCGCTCGACGCCCGACGGCGAGATCGCCACCGCGTCGAGCGTGACGTCGGTGGCGGCGGTGCCGTCGGGCCGCATCACGCCCGCGTCGAACGAGAGGGTCGTGCCCGGCGAGAGCCGCCGCTGCGAG
>JBIIOJ010000035.1:0-18032 GCA_044337015.1 Pirellulales bacterium | reverse complement strand
GTCGCGACCAGCTGTTCGAACTGCTGGTCGCGACCACCGACAGCCCGGAGACGTTCCGGTCCTACGGTACCTATTCGTACCTTCCGGGCGGAGCCGGTGGCGCGAGGATCACGCTCACCGACTCGGCCGGCGCGATTGCGAGAAACGTGGCGGCCGTGCGGTTCAGCGTGTTGCAGGCCGGCGGGATTTCGACCGTCTACCGCGAGTTCGACGTCTTCGGTGCCCCATCGGGCAGCGGCCGGCCGCCGGCGTTCCAGCGGGTAAGCCCGGACGATTCGCGGATCGCCTACTCCGACTACGCGAGGCTCGTGAAACTGGACGCCAGCGAGGCCAGGTTCGATCGGCCGGTCGCCGGCGGACAAGGCAGACTGCAGAACGCCAACCCGGGGGCCCGCGTCAGGTTTCGCACCGATGCCTCCATGATCACGGCCTCGTTCACGACCGGAACGCTCGGCATCACGCAGGGAGCCGGCGTGATCCTCGTCGACGGCGTGCGGGCCGGCACATTCGATGCGGGCGTCTCGGGCTCGACGTTGGAGGTGGACGTGCCCGTCGCAGGTTCGGGGTACCGCGACGTCGAACTGCTCATGCCCTACTCGCAGGACGTCCGCTTCAACGGCCTTCTCGTCGATGGCGAGGCCGACTTCCAGTCGCCCACGACCCGGCCGCCCATCCGCTACGTCGCCTACGGCGATTCGATCACGGAAGGGTTCTGGTCGAGTGATTCGTATGCAAGCTATCCCTCCGTCGTCGGCCAGCGGAACGCCTGGGAAGTCGTCAACATGGGCTTTGGCTGGCGGGGCATGAAGGATTCCGGCGCCGGCGGCATCGATGGATCCGTCGTCGGGTCGCTCGGTGCGGACGTCATCTCCGTGATGATGGGCTACAACGATGCCTCCGCCCGCCTCTCCGCGTCGAGCTACAGGCAGTCGATGGAGGCTTTCGTCGCCAAGGTCCGGGAAGTGGACGGCACGGTACCGATCTACCTCGTTTCGCCACTCTTTACGTCCAACGCCGCCAACCAGCCGCGCCTGCTGGAGTACCGCGACCAGATCATGAGTCTCGTGAGCGGTTCGCCGGACCGAAATCTGCACTGGATCGACGGGCTCGCGCTCGGCATCGATGCCACGAACGTCGCCGCGTATATGAGCGACGGGATCCATCCGAACGACGCCGGCTTCTCGCTGGTGGGGGCGAATCTCGCGGCACGGATGAGTCCGTCGGTGTCGATGGAGCGAGCCTCCCTCTCGCTCGGAGGGCTTTCGCCGCACACGGAGCTGCTCGCCGGAGGCACGGCGGTGCAGTTGCAGGTTGTCCCCGAGCCGGCTGCGATCGCCATGGCGGCCGCGGCGGGGTCCATCATGCTGGTGCGGAGGCGTCGTTGCCGACGAGCCTCGACGATCGCAGCTTCAGAAGCAGCGGCAGCGTGAAGAGCCGGAGGGCTGCCGCGACGCCGAAGAGCGTGTAGTACGCGGTTCGGTCCTCGCCGAGCGACTTGAGCAGGAATCCTCCTGCCGCCGCGCCGACGACCGTCGCGAACGCGGTGCCGATCGTGTGGGCCGACACGACCGTCGCCCGGTCGCGGTTGCTGATCGCGTCGAAGAAGACGAGCGTCATCGCGAGTTCGAAGGCTGCCCAGCAGCATCCTGCGAGAACCTGCACGCCGACGAGGTAGCGGAGGTCAGCCGAAACGATCCACAGGAGCGTCAGCGGCGCCACAGCAAGCCCGCTGAGTCGCAGTAGCCGAACCGATCCGATCCGGGAGGCGAGCCTGCCGAGCAGCGGCAGCGAGAGGGACTTCGAGAGAAGTCCCGTGGCGAAGACGACCATGTAGGCCCAGTACGAGAACCCCATCTCGTCGAGCATGTAGGGCGTGAAGTAGGGGGCGGCGAACTGCGCGCCGGCCACCACGCTCCAGAGGTAGCAGAGCAGCCATCCGGTCGGCGACATGAGCACCGTGCGTTCGTGGCTGCGGCGGGGCGATACGATCGCGGCGAGGACCGCCGGGGGCTCCGGTTCGCTGCAGCGGGTCAGCTGGAACGCCGAGAAGAAACGGGCTGCCGACGCGACCACGAAGAGGATCGCGAACACGTCGAGCGTGAGGTCGAACTGCTTCCCGTACTGCAGGGCCGCCCCGGCGGCGACGAATCCGGCCAGCACGCCTGCCTGCGAGAGATGGTTGCGGTGTGCGAAAAAAGCGACCCGCTCCCCGGCCGGCACGAGCGTGCCGATCCAGGCGTTCCATGCCGGACTGCTCGCCATGCCGCTTGCCCAGTAGAGGCCGACGGCGGCGAAGATGCCCGCCGCGGGCGCGTGCCCCGACCAGGCCCACCAGGCCATCGGCAGAAAGCTCGCCGCCTGCAGCACGACGCAGAGCACGCACCAGCCACGGTTCGTGCCGAGACGGGCGACCGCCAGCGGCGCGAGCGACTGCACCAACGCCCCGAAGACGATCGGGAGCGTCGAGACGAGGCCGGCGAGCGTCGGCCCGAGTCCGACCGCGAGCGCGAACGCCCCGATGAACATCTCTCCGCAACCCACCATGACGCTGAAGCCGATGCCGTCGGCGATCGAGGCTTTCAGGTCGCGGGCGATGGTTTCTGCGGAACGGGCGGAAACGCGGTGGGACATGGTTCGCGGTCAGTTATACTCCCGGCCGCGTTACCACGACCGGCGAGGCTGCGGTTCCCTCTCCGGAAGCACGACATCGTCGGAAATCTTGGAGGCAGCATGCGAGCGGTCGTCACCGGAGCAACAGGACTCGTCGGCCCCAGGCTCCTGCGGTTGCTCGATTCGCCGATCGTGCTCTCGCGGGATCCGGACCGCGCCCGAAAGTCGGTCGGCCACCTCGCCGGCGAGATCGTTCGCTGGGATCCGATGGCCGGCCCGCCGCCCATGGCGGCATTCGACGGCGTCGACGCGGTGTTTCACCTGGCTGGCGAATCGGTCGCGGGCGCTCGGTGGACGGCGGCGCAGAAGGCCCGCATTCGCGACAGCCGCATCCTCGGCACACGGCACCTCGTGAAGGGGATCACGCAGGCCGCGAGGAAGCCGGCCGTGCTCGTGTCGGCTTCGGCCGTCGGCTACTACGGCGATCGCGGCGAGGAGGAACTCGTCGAGACGTCGGCCCCCGCGAAGGACTTCCTCGCCGACGTCTGCGTCGAGTGGGAGCGGGAGGCGGTCATGGCGGAGACGGTGGGCGTCCGCGTCGTGACCGCCCGCACCGGCATCGTGCTCGGGCCGGGAGGCGGCGCGCTTGCGAAGATGCTGCTGCCCTTCAAGCTCGGCGGCGGCGGACCGCTCGGCAGCGGCAAACAGTGGATGCCGTGGGTGCACGTCGCGGATCTCGCGAGGCTCTATGTCCACGCGGCCGAGACGGGCTCGATCCGCGGACCGATGAACGCCGTCGCGCTGAATCCGGTCCGCAACAGCGAATTCACGAAGGCGCTCGCCCGCCAACTCCATCGCCCCGCCTTCATCCCGGCCCCTTACTTCGGCCTGCGGCTGGTGTTCGGCGAGTTCGCGCAGGTGCTCTTCGCGTCGCAGCGGGTGATTCCGAAGGTCGCCCTCGACAGCGGCTTCCAGTTCCAGTTTCCCGACATCGTGTCGGCGCTTCGCGATATTCTCTCCCCCGCGACGTCTGCGGCGTAAACGTTGCTCTGGGGAATCGGGCTCTCCCCCTCGACGTCTGCGGCGTAACCCAACGCTAGGAGATCGCGGCCCGCTGGAGCCGGTCGCGGACGGCCCGCCATTCCTCCTCGGGCGGAGGGCACTCGACGACGATCATGTCGACTTCCGCGGCGTCGAGGTCGTGGAGCGCGGCGTAGAGCCCACGGGCGAATCCTGCGGGATCATCCGGCAGCGGATGGACGACGAGCTGCCCATCGCGGGCAGAGGCGGAGGGATGTTTCCACGTGATGAGGCCGACCCGCCGCCCCATGCCCACGAGTTCCACCACCCGCTTTGCTGCATCGGTGGAGAGTTCGAGCGACGCTCTCGGCGCGTAGTGCCGGCCGGTGAGCCCCGGCGAACGGAGGATCGGTTCGGTCGCACCGCCGTCGATGACCGCACCGCCAACCGCTTCCTCGACGGCGAGGCGATCGATCGGACCGGGCCGCAGGATCCGCGGGGGCGTGGCCGTGCAGTCGACGACGGTCGATTCGATGCCGCGATCGCAGGGGCCGGCGTCGAGGATCAGTTCGACTCGGTCACCGAGACCGGCCGCGACGTGCGCCGCGGTCGTCGGCGAGACCGAGAGCGATGCGTTCGCGCTCGGGGCCGCGATCGGCAGCCCGAGCCGCTCGATGAGCCGCCTCGCGATCGGGTGGGCCGGGCAGCGGATCGCGACGGTGTCGCCGCCGGCGGTCACGACGTCGGGCACGATCTCCCGCTTCGACACCACGACCGTGAGCGGCCCGGGCCAGAACCGGCTGGTGAGCCGCTCGGCCGCGGGCGGCCAGGAGCGGGCGAGCGACCGTGCCGCATCGACGTCGGCGACATGGACGATGAGCGGGTTTCGCGGCGGGCGGCCCTTGGCCTCGAAGATCCGCTGCACCGCGGCCGGGTCGATCGCGACCGCGGCCAGACCGTAGACCGTCTCGGTCGGGATCGCGACGAGACCTCCGCGGGCGAGCACGGCGGCGGCCTCGTCGATCGCGAGCTCGGTCGCTGCGGGAGGGGCGGCGGTGCCGGCAGGCCATTCAGTTCGGAGGATCCGCGGCATCGCTTCGCTGGCGGCGTCCGGATTCGCCCCAACCGCGGGTTTTCGCGGCACGTTGCAGAATCCGGTCGGTCGAACCAAGATTGGGTTTCGTCGAACGATCGATCGGCGGACGCGAGTCTACCTTCCGGCAGGCACGCCGGCCGCCCGAAAGACAGGAAGTCCGTCGTGGCCCACGCCTCTCCCCCCGTCGCGTCGCACGCCCCTGCCGGTCAGGTCGCCCTCCCGCGGCGCGATCCTGGGGCGCGGGTGGGCGTCGTGATGGGCAGCCGATCCGACTGGGAGACGATGGAGCGGGCCAGCCAGGTGCTCGCGGAACTCGGCGTCCCGCACGAGTGCGACATCGTCAGCGCCCATCGCACGCCGGAGAAGCTTGCGGCATACGCGTCGTCGGCCGCCTCCCGCGGACTCTCGGTGATCATCGCCGGGGCCGGCGGGGCCGCCCACCTGCCTGGCATGATCTCCGCCTCGACGTCGCTGCCGGTGCTCGGCGTTCCTGTCGAGTCGGCGGCGCTCAAGGGGCTCGATTCGCTCCTCTCGATCGTGCAGATGCCGGCGGGCATCCCCGTCGGGACGCTCGCGATCGGCCGGGCCGGCGCCGCCAACGCGGCGCTTCTCGCGATAGCGATCCTTGCCATCGGCGACCGCGAACTGCGGGAGCGGCTCGACCGCTTCCGCAGCGAGCAGACCGAGAGGGTCCTTCGGGACGGGCTGCCCACGCCGGCGGCGGGCGGCCATGCTTGAGCCGACGGTTCTTCCGGGCGCGAGGATCGGCGTGCTCGGGGGCGGCCAGCTCGGCGCCATGTTCGCCGCGGCCGCCACGCGGATGGGCTACCTGGTCGAGGCCTTCTCCGACACGGCCGACTGCCCGGCGGCCAGGGTCTGCGACCGTGTTCACGTCGTGGACTTCGCCGACGAAACGCGGCTCGCGTCGATTGCGGGCGGCCTCGCCGCGGTGACGCTCGAATTCGAGAACATTCCCGCCAAGGCCGCGGCCGCCGTCGCCGCCGTGACGCGGCTGCGGCCCTCCCCCGAGGTGCTCTTCACGACGCAGGATCGCGGCCGCGAGAAGGCGTTCCTCGTCGCGCACGGCTTCCCCTGCGCAAGGCACGCGATCATCCGCCGCCGCGGCGAACTGCCGCAGGCGGCCGCCACGGTGGGATTCCCCTCGGTGCTCAAGACCACCGCCTTCGGCTACGACGGCAAGGGGCAGCGGAAGGTCGGCTCGGCCGCGGAGCTCGAGGCGGCGTTCGACGACCTCGGCGGGCAGGAGACCGTGCTCGAGGAGTGGCTCGAGTTCGACTGCGAGCTGTCTGTCGTGGCTGCCCGCGGGCAGGATGGCGCGATCGCCGCCTTCGCCCCTTCGCGGAACGAGCATGCCAACCACATCCTCGACGTCGCGGTCGCCCCGTCGGGGCTCGCCGAGCCGCAGGTCCGCGGGGCCCGGGAGATCGCCGAACGCGTGCTCGACGCGCTTGGCGTCGTCGGCACCGCGTGCGTCGAGATGTTCCTCGCCCGCGACGGACGGCTGCTCGTCAACGAGATCGCCCCGCGGCCGCACAACTCCGGCCACCTCACGATCGACGCCTGCGAGACCTCGCAGTTCGAGCAGCAGGTGCGGGCCCTCTGCGGACTGCCGCTCGGGAGCCCCCGGCAGGTCGCCCCCGCGGCGATGGTAAACCTGCTCGGCGACTGCTGGGAGCGCGGCGAGCCCGACTGGGCCGCGGCCCTCGGCGTGCCGGGCGTGCGGCTTTCGCTCTACGGCAAGTCCGACCCGAGGCCCGGCCGCAAGATGGGCCACCTGACGGCGCTGGCGGCCACGGCCGAGGAGGCGGTGGAACGGGCGGTGCTCGCCCGCCGGGTCAGTTCTGCGGGGCGAGCGAGCGGCCCTTCCAGCTCGTGTTGAGCCCGAGGGCCTTGCGGAAGACGCCGACCCACTGGATCACGAGGAAGACGGCGATCCCGAGCGGGTGCGCGAGAGCGCTTGCGAGGCTCTGTCGAAACCGAATCGCCTCGAGGAGCCTCGGCAGGTAGGAGAGCGCGGACGCGGCGACGACGGCCCAGGCCGCCCTCGTCGAAAAGCCGCTCCAGCCGGTCGCGATGCCGATCGCGAGCAGCACCACCGGCATCACCTGGCCGAACAGGAGCAGCACGCTCGCCGGCAGCACGACCCGCGGCGAGGCCATCCCCTCGGTCGCGTTCTTCGAAAGCCCCTTGAGCACGTCGATGTCCCGCTCGTACATCCGGCAGTTCGCGAGGCCCGTGGCGTCGAAGATGTCGGTGGCGAGGCCGGCCCGCCGGTAGGCGCGGGGCAGCTTGATGCCGTCGTGGAGCGACTCGCGGATCGCCCCGTGGCCGCCGGAGGTGCGGTAGTCGCTGATCCGCGTCACGAACAGCTGCCCGCATCCGGCCGCGAGACCGGGCGCGAGGCTGCGCCGGCTGCGGCCGAGCGGCAGGTAGCCGAGCAGCACGAAGTGGATGAGCGGCAAGAGCAGCCACTCGAAAAACGTGCCGGTCTCCTGCCGTGGAAATCCGCTCGCGAGCGCCGCCCCCGACTCCCGCAGGAAGGCGACCGATCTTGCGAGACACTCCGGCATCAGCGTCACGTCGGCGTCGATGAAGACGAGGTGTTCGTGGCGGGCCTCATCGGCGAGCAGCGCGCAGGCGTGCTGCTTCCCGCACCAGCCCGGGGGGAGCGGCCGCCCCTTCACGAGCCGCACCCGCGGGTCGGCTGCGGCGATCGTCGTGACGATGGAAGCCGTGGCATCGCGGCTCTCGTCGTCGAGCACGACGACCTCGAGATCGACGCCCGTGCTCGCGAGCGCGGCCGAGACGGTCCTGCCAATCGCTCGTTCCTCGTCGCGGGCCGGGATGAGGACCGACACCGACGGCGGCGGCCCGCCGCCTGGAAGCGGCGGTCGGCGAAACCGCAGCAGGTTCGAGAGTGTCAGCCATGCCGGCAGGGCTGCGCACGCGATGCAGATCACGGCGAGCACGTCGAGAGGCATCATCACGATCGTCCTCTTCCATGTGCGGCGTCGAACGACTCCCCGCGGGCAAACGCGCCGAGCCTTCGAACGAGGTCGTAGATCCCGCCGACGCCCGCTCGGCCGAGGGCGAGCGCCGAGAACGCCCCGGGATCCCTCGCGATCGCGGCGCTGGCGAGGCGATCCTGCGCGGCCTCGAGCGCCTTCTCCAGTTCCGTCGTCCAGGCCCGCGTGTCGCGGCCGGGATGGTCGCCGATCCGCATCGGCTCGCCGAAGGCGACGATCGCCTCGGGGAACCGCTCGCTCCAGAAGGGATACTCCACCGCCATCGGCACGACCATTCCGCGGGAGGCCGCGGCGACGGCGTGCGCCACGCCCGGCCGGATCCTCACCGGACGCTCGCGCGGATCGACGAACGTGCCGTGTGCCGTGACCCAATAGATCGTGTCGCTCCGCCGCAGGCTCGCCGCCGCCGTCGCGAGAAACCGCCTCGCGCCGGCCCGGCTGCCGGAATCGATCCCGACGAAGCCGATCGTCTCGAGGAACCGGTACTTCCCGAGCGCCGTCGCATCGATCGGCCCGTAGTTCAGCCGATCGGGATAGAGCGAGTCGGCGACGAGGAGGAACACGAGCGGGTCCCACCAGCCGGGGTGATTCGTGTAGACGAGCACCGGTTCGTCGCCGATCTCGGGGGCCGTGCCCGCAAGCAGCCGCAGGGCATGGAACTGCCTGCGCAGGTACCACCGCACGTAGGCCATGAACCAGCGGTAGCGGGTGCGGGAAAACGGCGGCAGATCCTCGCCGGATCCGTCGCCGCCGCGGCCTCCGGGCTCCCCGCTCATGCGGCCGCGACGCGATCGGCGTGGACGCAGTCGGCGGCGATCCACCCCGACATGAGCACCATCGGCATCCCAGGGCCGGGATGGGCGGCGCCACCAGCGAGATAGAGACCCTTCACGTCGGGCGATCGGTTCGACGGCTTGAAGGCGCCGAGAAACCGGCCGTGGCTTGCGAGGCCGTAGATCGCGCCGTCGAGCACGTGGTAGCGATCGTTGATGTCCTGCGGCGTGAGCGCCCGCTCCACGACGATTCGCTCCTCTATGTCCTCGAGCCCGGCCGTCGACTTGAGCTTGTCGATGATCCGACGGCGGTACTCCGGCAGCATCTTCGACCAGTCGTGGTGCCGCCGCAGGTAGGGCGTGTGCACCAGCACATAGAGGGCCTCGCCACCCGCCGGGGCCACTTCCGGCTCGGTGACCGCCGGAGCGCAGACGTACGCGGTCGGGTCGGTCGCCGGCTCGCCCCTCCGGTAAATCGCCTCGAACTCCTCGTGCGGATCCTTCGAGAAGACGAAGTTGTGGTGGAGCAGGTGGTCGTATCGCTGCTTGAGACCGAGGTAGAGCACCACGCCCGAGCAGGCCGGCTCGTACTTCCGCCGCCCAAGGAACCGCTTCGAAGGGGCGCCGTCGACGAGCTCGCGATGGGTGCGGACGCTGTCGGAGTTGCTCACGACCGCCGATGCGGCGATGACGTCCCCCTCCGCGGTCTCGACGCCCCGCACGCGGCCGCGGTCCACGATGATCCGCCGGACGGGCGTGCCGGTGCGGAACTCGACGCCGAGCTCGGTCGCGAGCGATTGAAGCGCCTTCGGCACGGCGCCCGTGCCGCCCCGCGGATACCAGACGCCGTCGTGCGCCTGCATGTGGGCGATCCCGCAGAGCACGGCGGGCGACGCGTCGGGCGCGCTGCCGACGTACTGGGTGAAATGGTCGAGCATCTGCGCGGCCCGCGGGTCGGCGACGAACGCCCGCACCGTCCCGGCCACGCTGTGGCCCGGCCGCATGCCGATCACCTCCTTGAGCACCGAGAGCGTGACCGAACGCTTCGGGTCGAACATGTCCTTCAGGCCGCCGACGCTCTTCCAGAAGAAGTATTCGTTCGAGATGCGGTGGAGCCGCTCGGCGAGCTCCATGAAGCGGCCGTAGCCCGCGGCCGATCCGCTGCCCGGGGCGAAGCGGTCGAGCGTCCGCATCATTTCGGGCACGTCGGCGCACAGGTCGAGCGTGGTGCCGTCGGTGAAGAAGCTCCGCCACTGCGGGTCGAGCGGCACGAGATCGAGGTGGTCGGCGAGGTTGCGGCCCGACTCGGCGTAGATCTTTCGAAGCACCGCGGGGATCGTCAGGATCGTCGGGCCCATGTCGAAACGGAAGCCCCGCTCCGAGAGCACGGCCGCCTTGCCGCCGAGCCACGGGTTTCGTTCGCAGACGGTGACGCGGTGGCCCCGGGCCGCGAGCGTGCACGCGGCGGCGAGCCCGCCAAGCCCGGCACCGATCACGACGACGCGGTCCGCGTCATCGCCGACTCGGGCCCTCGCAGCGGCGCCGGTCGTCGCGGTTCCGGTTGCGGAAGTGCGTGTCGCGATCATCGAAGCTGTCCTACCTTCCTGTCGCTGCTGTCACTGCCGTGGGAGGCGGCTCGCGGGCTCCTGCCTGCCGTGCGGCCTGGGCCGCCGGCCCGGCCGAGATCCTCGAGCAGGAGGTTGGCCGTGATTCGGGCCGAGGAATAGATCACCGGCAGCCCGCTGCCGGGGTGCGTGCCGCCACCGACGAGGTAGAGGCCGTCGATGTCCTCGAACCGGTTGTGCGGCCGCATGTGCAGCATCTGGCCGAGGTCGTGGGAGAGGTTGAACGTGGCTCCCTTGTAGATCTCGTACTCGTCCTGCCAGTCGTCGGGCGTGACCATCTTCTCGTAGCGGATCCGCCCGCGCACGCCGTCGATGCCGACCCTCGCGAGCTGGTCGAGGGCGATCTCGCGAAACCGCGGGGCTTCCCGCCGCCAGTCGACGTTCGGGTGCCGGTGCGTCACCGGCACGAGGAGGTAGAGCGTGCTCATCCCGTCGGGCGCGAGCGTGCGGTCGGTCACGCAGGCGTTTTGCACGTACATCGAGGGATCCTCGCCAAGCGCGTGCCGCGACTCGATGTCGGCCAGGTTTTCGCGGTAGCTCTCCGAAAGATAGATCGTGTGGTGGGGCACGGCGTCGTACCGGCCGTCGATGCCGAGGTAGAGCATGAACGTGGAGCAGGAGAACCGCTTCGACGCGATCGCCCGGTCGCTCCAGCGTCGGCGGAGCCGGTCGGGCACGAGCCTCGTCATGCTCCTCGCGAAGTCGGCGTTGACCACCGTGGCGTCGGCCTCGTACTCGCCGGCCGCCGTGCGGACGGCCGTCACCCGCCTCCCCTCGAACCGCATCGACTCGACCGGCTCGCCATAGTGGATCTCGACGCCGAGATCCTCCGCGATTCTCGCCATCGCCGACGAGATCGCGCCGCAGCCCCCGATCGGATGGAACACGCCGTGCTCGTACTCGAGGAACGACAGGATCGAGAACAGGCTCGGGCATCGGAACGGCGACATCCCGAGATACTTCGACTGGAACGTGAAGGCGAGCCGGATCCGCTCGTCCGAGAAGAACCGCCCGAGTTCTGCGTCGAGGCTCTTCCACGGCTTGAGCATCGGCACGAGTCGCAGCAGGTCGGGATTCGCGAGGTCCATCCAGCTCTCGAACGGCTGCTCGAGGAACGGCGCGAACCGCTGGAACTTCTCCCGAGTCGCCTCCATGAATCTCCCGAAGGCTCCGGCATCGGCGGGCGACAGGGCCGTGACGGCCGCCTCCATCCTTTCGGGATCGGGCGTCGCCAGGATTTCCCCGCCGGTCCCGAACACGATCCGATACTGCGGGTCGAGGCGGACGAGTTCCACCTCGCGGTCGAGGTCGCGGCCGCAGGCGGAAAAGATCTCCGCGAGCACCCGCGGGTAGAGGAAAAACGTCGGTCCGAGGTCGAATCGAAATCCGCCGGGCGCGTCAGGCTGGTCGGGCGTGGAAATCGTGCTCGTGCGGCCTCCCGGCACGAGGGCCTTCTCGAGAATCCGTACGCGGACTCCCTCGTTGGCCAGAAGCATTGCGGCTGCCAGCCCGCCGGGACCGGCGCCGATGATGTTGACCGTCCGCGTCATCCGAGTTCCACGGGGAAACGTCCTGTAGCGACCACACTATAGGACGCAGGCCGGATGGCGCGAACACCGACCGCCGGCGATTCTCTCAACCGGCCCTCAACCGCGTTTCGGAAGCCGTTTCAGTAGGGCGTGTACCACGACCCGGGGTAGTAGCTGTACCGGGTCGCTCCGAACAGCCCTCGCCGCGCGACCACCGTCGGCGGGTAGTAGGCCGCGACGGGGGCGACCATCGCCGGCGCGGCGGGTGCGTAATAGGCGGTCACGGGCATCGCCGTCGCGACGGGCGTGGCGACCGGCGCCGCGTAGTAGGCAGTGACGGGCATGGCAGCCGCCGTCGGGGCGTAGTAGGTCGTCACCGGCGTGGCGACCGTCCGGACCGGCTGTGGAGCGTAGTAGCTCGTGACGGCGATCGAGCTCGTGGGCACCATCGCTGCGACGGGCGTCACGGCGGGCGCGTAGTTCGCGACGACGGGCACACCGTCCACCATCGGTGGAGAGAACGCCGTCACCGCGGCGTAGTTGCCCGAGGGCACGTAGCTGGCGACATAGGCGGCCGGCTGCGTCGATTGGCAGAGCTGGGCACGCGCATCGCCGACGAGCAAAGTCGACGCGAGAAGCAGTCCCGCCACCATGGCAAGGCAGCGGGGAAGGCATTGGATTCGGGCGGCGGACATCGTGTGTGACACGCTTTCTTCTGGGCTGGCGTTTGGGGTTCGGAAGCGATCGATCGATCCAAACAAGGATAAGTAGCCCGTCAAACGACTGCAATGAGCCGCCGGCAGCCCATTTGCGGAGGGCTCGAGGCGGCCGCCGGCACAACCCTCACCATCCGTCCCTCTGCCCCTCGATCCAGCCCCGGTTGACCATCTTGAACCGGATGGTCCACAACATCCGCTTCCGCCGCCCCCCTGCTCCAGCCGCATGCCGCACTCCTCCGATCCCACCGACGACCGAGCCGATGGTGGACAGTTGGGACGCATCGCGGGCTTCGCCCCGCTGCTGGCGGTTCGCGGACTGACGGTCGCGAATGACAACGCGCTACGGTGGCTCGCGATCGGTCTCGGGAAGCGGGCCTGCGAGGCGGTGCAGCATCCGCTCGTGCTCACGATCGGAACGGCCGGCTTCGTGCTCCCCTTCATCGTGCTCGCGTGGCTGGCCGGCCATCTCGCCGACCGCCATCCGAAGCGGTCGGTGATCGTCGCGTGCAAGGCGGCCGAGATCGCGATCGCGCTGGCGGCGGGCCTCGTCGTCGCCTGGGGCGTGCGTTCCGGGCCGTCGGCGGCGGGGCTGCCTGCCGGGCTCTGGCTCCTGCTCGGATGCGTCGTCGTGATCGGCTGCCAGGCCGCCCTGATGACGCCGAGCCTGCTCGGCAGCATCCCGGAGATCGTGCCGGCGCGGAGGCTCGCGGCCGCGAACGGATGGTTTGCGATGGTGGGGCTCGCCGCCACGCTCGTCGGCATGGCTGCCGGCAACTGGCTGGCCGACGTCTCGCCGGTCGCGGGCGCTGGGGCCTGCGGGGCTTGCATGCGATCGGCCGGCTGGCTCGAGGGATTTCCGGCGATCGCGATGCTCGTGGGCGTCGCGATCACCGGCTGGGCCGCGGCGATGCGGCTGACGCCTCGGCCCGCCGCGGCGGCCGACACTGTGCTCTCAGGCGGCATGGTGCTCTCAGGCCGCATGATCTCCACGACGATCCGCGATCTTGGCGAACTCTTCGCGTCGAGGGAACTCGCCGCCTCCGCGGCGGGGATCGTGTTCTTCTGGGCCATCGCCGCGGTCGCGCAGCTCAACGTCGACCAGTTCGTCGCCGAGGCCGGCGCCACGACGCAGTGGCAGGTCGTGCCCTTCCTCGTCGCGCTCGTGGGGGGCATCGGCTTCGGCAGCGTGCTCGCCGGCAAGATCTCGTCGCGGGGCATCGATCTCGGCCTCGTGCCGGCCGGCGGCGTCGTCATGGCGGTGGCGTCGTTGCTTCTCGCCGGCGGCCCTTCCGCGGCGTTCGCCGACGGCCGCGCGATCCCGTACGGCTGGTGGCATGCATTCGCGTCGCTCGCGCTGCTCGGCGTCGGGGCCGGGGCTTTCGACGTTCCGCTCGAGGCCTACTTCCAGGAGCGAAGCCCGCCGCACCGCCGCGGGACGCTCTTGGCGGCGTTGAACCTGCTCGTCTTCTCCGGCATGTTCGTCGCGACGCTCGTCTACGGCGCCGCGCGGTCGGTTCTCTCGGCGAAGGCAGTGTTCGGCGGATTCGCCCTGCTCGCCCTCCTTGCGGCCGCCGCGGCGATCTACGCGGCACCGCGGGCGTCGCTCCGAATCCTCGTGTCGTCGATCGTGCATGCGATCTATCGATTCCGCATCCGTGGCGAGGAGTTCGTTCCGGCCAAGGGGCCCGCCGTCGTCGTCGCCAACCACCTCTCGTGGCTCGACGGCTTCATCGTCGTGCTCGCGAGCCCGCGGCCGATCCGGATGGTGGTCTACGGCCCCAACATCCAGGGCCGCTTTCTCCGGATGCTCGCCGACCAGTGGCGATTCATCCTCTTCGACCCGAAGCCGAAGTCGATCGGCATGGCGCTCAAGGAGATCCAGAAGGGGCTCGCCGACGGCGACGTCATCGGCATCTTCTGCGAAGGGGGCATCTCGCGGACCGGGCAGATCCTCGGGTTCAAGCGGGGGCTCGAATGGCTCCTCGAGCGGGTCGAGGCGCCGATGGTTCCGCTCCACCTCGACGGCCTCTGGGGAAGCCTGCTGACGTTTTCCGAGGGGAAGTATTTCACGAAGCGGCCGAGGCTGTTTTTCGGTGGTGGCCTGCGGTGCTTCCGACGGCCGCTGACGCTCTCCTTCGGGCCCCCCCTTCCCGTCGGCGCTCATCCCGACGTCGCGAGGCTCGCGCTCCAGGAACTCACGGCGTCGTCGGTGCGGAGGCGGTTCGCGGCGGCGATTCGGGCGGAGCCGGTCGCGAACGGTGGCGATTCGGTGGCGGCCGCGGCGGTGGCCGAGGCCGTCGACGGCTGCCTGCTCGTGCGGCGGAGCGACCGGCTGCTTTCGTCGCTCGCGTTTGGCGACCCGCTCTCGGGCTTCTTCGGCGAGGGCGCGGGAAAACGGCTTGCGATTCACGGCGTCGTCGTCGATGGCCACGCGGAGGCGAGCGAGCTGCTTCGTCGGCTCGTGGAGGAGCGGATCACGCTCTGGGTCGGCCGGCCCGCGCAGGTCGCGGCGGTCGCGTCGCTCATGAGGAGCGGTTCCCCCGGGCCGCTCGCGGTCGAGGGCGTCGTGATGCCGATCGCCTCGGTCGCCGATCTCGCCGCAGCCGAGCAGGCGGCGGAAGAGTTCCATGCCGCCTGCGGCGTGAGGCCCGTCGTGGCCTACGCGCCCGACGGGCATTCGCTCGTCTCGATGAACACGCCCCCCGCCCGCTGCGCCTCCCACGAGGTGACGCACAAGGCGGGCACGATGGGCCGCACGGTGAACGGCGCCGTGATCTGGCCCCGAGCGTCGATGCGTCGCGATCTCGGCCTCGCCGATCCCGAGGGTCTGTCGCTCGACGGCCGCGAAGCCGGCACGCTCGTGATCGCTGCCACGATCCCGCGGCCGACCTCGGATCGGCCGGCCGCGATGCCACTTGCGCGGTCGGCCTCGGATCAGCCGACCGCGATGCCACTTGCCCGGTCGGCCTCGGATCAGCCGGCCGCGATGCTCCTCGACGAGGGCTTCGACATCGATGCCGACGGCTTCGTCGTGCCGCGGGGCGTTGCCGGGGCGACGCTCACCGAGGGCGGTGCATCGAGCGGTAGATGAGCTCGAGCGCCTCCTGCACGTCCTTGACCTTCTTCTTCTGCTCCCGCAGGGCCTCGACGAGCCGCCGGGCATCGGCGTCGGAGTGGCCGAGCGAACGAAGCACGTCGAGCGTCTCGACGAGCACGTCGGAGCCGGCTGGGCCTGCGCCCGGCGACTCGCGGGCCACGAGCAGGGCGAACTTCGGCATCTTCCGCCGCAGCTTCGCGATCATCCGCTCGGCGGTCGCACTGCCGATCCCGGGCAGCGTGGCGAGCGCGGCGGCATCCTGCTCCTCGATCGCCGTCGCGATGTCGCCGACCGGCCGCACGATCGCGCGGAGGGCCTTGCGAACGCCCACGCCGTCGACCTCGCAGACGAGATCGAAGAACTCCCGCTCCACCTCCGACAGGAAGCCGACGAGCCTCGGCACGAGGTTGCCGCGGCCCGGATTCCCTTCGAGAAATTCGAGCGTGTGGAGCGTGACGGTCTGCCCGAGCTTTGTCTGCAGCGACCGGCGCACGAGTTCCGGCACGAGCACCTCGTGCACAAGCTGACCGACGGCGATGTCGATCGACGTGCCATCCACCCGTTCGACGGTTCCGCTGAGTCGCTTGATCACGGTCGGTTGCTCCGGAGCATGTCGATTCCCGCGGCCGGACGGGCGCCGCGGAGCCGCAGATGGTAGTCGGTGAGGGCGACGGCGAGGGCGTCGGCCGCGTCGGCGGGCTCGGGACGGCTCGCGAGGCCCAGCTCCCGCTGCACCGCCCGCTGCACCTGCTCCTTGCCGGCATGGCCGCTGCCGGTGAGCGTGCTCTTCACCCGGTTGGGCAGGTAGTGGTGCACGTCGAGTCCGGCCTCGGCCGCCGCCAGGCAGATCACGCCCCGCGCGTGGCCCATGAGGATGGCCGTCTTCGGAAAC
This sequence comes from Pirellulales bacterium, assembly GCA_044337015.1. Classification (GTDB taxonomy): domain Bacteria; phylum Planctomycetota; class Planctomycetia; order Pirellulales; family UBA1268; genus UBA4655. The sequence goes on along the minus strand of JBIIOJ010000035.1, from coordinate 1,624 downwards.
TTCGCATGCGAGAAGACCTGCTCGATCGCCATGGCGACCGGCGAGAAGGCGGCGAGCACCTCGCGGACTCCTGCATGGATCGAGAGCAGCCTCGCCTCGAGCGACTCGCCACGGGAGCGGACCGTTCCCGCCTCGATGAGCCGAACGGGTCCTCCGGAACGACCGGCCCCCTCGGAACACTCGACAACCCCGTAGCCAGTGACGTTGAGGCCCGGGTCGAACCCGACGATGCGGAAGCTTTCGGGACGTCTCATGCCCCGAGAGAGTATCGGGAGCCGCCCGGAAGGCAGAAGAGCAGTCGCACGCGGGGAAACTACACCCGGCAGGGCTCGAACCTGCAACCTTCGGTTCCGTAGACCGACGCTCTATCCAATTGAGCTACGGGTGCGTCGCGAAAACGACCTCCCAAGGATACACGGCCGACCGGTGCCCGAAAGCCCCTGCCGAGCGGATGCAACAAAAGCTTTTCGGCTTCGCGGGCGATCGCGTACGCTGACACCTGATCAGTCCCGGCCCGGAGCCCCCGCATGGAACGCTTTCGAGAACCGACCGTGGCGGCGCCCGAGGAGGCGGCCGGCGAGGACAGGGCGCTGCGTCCCCAGCGGTTCGAGGAGATGGTGGGGCAGCGGCAGGTGATGGAGCGGCTGCTCATCGCGGTGGACGCGTCCAGGAAGCGGGAGGAGGTGCTCGGCCACATCCTGCTCGACGGCCCGCCGGGACTCGGCAAGACGACCTTCGCCACCTGCATCCCGCGGGAACTCGGCACGACGCTCCAGATCGCCAGCGGCGCGGCGCTCGCGGCCCCGAAGGACCTGCTGCCGTATCTCACGAACGCGATCGAGGGGTCGGTGCTCTTCATCGACGAGATCCACAGGCTCCCGATCGCGGTGGAGGAGTTCCTCTATCCGGCCATGGAGGACTTCCGCATCGACATTACGCTCGGCGACGGCGTGGCCGCCCGCACGATCAACATGCCGCTGCGTCCGTTCACGCTCATCGGCGCGACGACCCGCGCGGGGCTCATCTCCGCCCCGCTCCGCGATCGCTTCCAGATGCGGGAGCACCTCGACTTCTACGGCGTGGAGGAGCTCGCTGAGATCGTGCGGAGGTCGGCGGCGAAGCTCGACATGCCGATGGACGATTCGTCGGCGGAGGAAATCGCCCGCCGCAGCCGCGGCACGCCGAGGCTCGCCAACAACCGCCTGCGGTGGATCCGCGACTACTCGACGAGCCGCGCGGCGAACGAGATGAACGTCGGCGTCGTGCGGACCGCGCTCGAAATGCAGGGCATCGACGAGCGCGGCCTCGACGGCTTCGACCGCCGCTATCTCGAGACGATCCACCGCGTCTTCGGCGGCGGCCCGGCCGGCATCGAGGCGATCGCCCACACGATGAGCAGCGCCCCCGACACGCTCGAGGACGACGTGGAGCCGTTTCTGCTGCGGTGCGAACTGGTCGTCCGCACGCCCCGCGGCCGCAAGCTCACGGCCCTCGGCGAGGAACACCTCGGCGTCGTCCGCCGCACCGACCCGGGCCGGCTGTTCTGAGGAACGGCTCGCAAAAAGCGATCTGTGGACCGTTTGGCTCTCAAGGACTTTTGATGGAGGCCGCATTGCCGCCGGGG
>JBIIOJ010000034.1:0-18042 GCA_044337015.1 Pirellulales bacterium | reverse complement strand
CTGGGCATGCCCAGCTACCGGCCCTACATGGCTAACAACCCGGCTGGTATCAAGGCGGGGGCAGCGTCACCACTAGAGATTCTCTCTCTGAACGTGGCGACGTTTAAGGGGGGCAGGTCACGGTAGACCACGCCCTCGGCCGTTCGGGCGGCGGGCGGATCGGCGCATTCGATCCGCGTGATCTCCACCGGGATCTCGATCCGACCGATCGTCGAGTGGAGCTGCCAGAAGGCAAGATCCACGATGGCCACGGCGGTTGACTCGGCCGCCGCGCCGCGGGCCGCAGCCACGCTCCCTTCGAGCCCGAGCTGGCGACGCACGTCGGGCAGGAGCCGACGGTCGAAGAGATCGATCAGCTCCCGCTGCTTGACTTCGAGGTCACCCTCCCAGTGGTAGTCGATGTCGACCGAGCGGCGGACACCGCGGTCGAGCAGGCGGTAGCGAAACCCGCCAATGAGGCAGAGGCCCACGCCGACAGGCAGCGTCGCCACTAGGTGGGCCACCTTGCCTTGAATTTGCTCGGTAATGGCTGATCGTTCGGCCATGGAGCCTGGCTTTCAGTGCATGCGTAACAAACCACATCATATTTGATGTGGTTTGTTACGCAAAAGAGGGCGGTGTGCGGACGAAGGGCGATGTGCAGTCTATCAGTCTGCACCTACTTTGGCTTCGAGCACGCGGTAGTCGCGGGGGCGGATCGTGACGCGGGCCTTCGCTCCCTCCACCTTCATTTCCAGCCTGCCCTTGGCGCGGCCCTCGGGCGTCGTGCCTTCGAGGAAGTCGCCGAGTTCCTCGTCGTCGAGCGGACGCTCCTTGCCGTCGAGTCCCGCGTTCGCGGCGGCCTTCGTCTCCTTCGCGATCTCGGCGGCACTCGCCACCGCCACCTTCGGCGGCTCGAGCCCGGGGTCGAGATCCCGCCACTGGATGCCCGCCACCTTGCGGCCCGGAAAGAGCGTCGCCGGATCGAGTTCGATCGTCACCTCGTGCTCGCCGTCGCGACCGAAGTTGGCGACGAACACGACCGCCCTGCCACCGGACGCATAGACCGCCGAGAGCACGTTCGCCTTCTCGGGCTTTGTCAGCTTCACGATCCTGTCGGCCTCCCACCACGGGAAGCACCGCACCGGCTGGTCGTAGAGCTTCGCCTCGGCGAGCTTCTGCGTGAGCCCGCCGGAAAGCGTCTGGATGCCGCTCGTGGCATAGAGGGCGTCTTCCGCGCGCACCTGCGGATAGGCCCACTGCTCGACCGCGGGGCCGGGGGGCAGCGTTCGCGGAAGCGTCGTGAGGAACATCACGCCCGCCCCCCATTTCTCCGAGCTGCCGAGGAGCCGCAGCGTGTCAGGCTTCCAGAAATCCATGGCGTCGCGTTTGCCATAGGGCTCGACACCCGTCACGAACTCACCGTTGGCGAGGTAGCGGCAGAAGCTGAAGAGCGGCACCTCGTAGCAGACGGTCATGTGGGCCCAGATGCAAGGCTCACGGCCGGCCGCCTCGAAGAGACGCCAAAGCCGCATGTTCACTCGTCGCATCGCCAGCGACGTGAATCCCACGCGGCGGCCATCCCTGCTGCCGGCGTACTCGTAGGCAGTCGAGTTGAGCGAGTAGGTGTGGCCGACGCTCACGTCGTCCCAGTAGACGCCGTCGATCACGCCCCGCTTCAGAAACTCGTTGATCGCCCAGACGGCATAGTCCTCGCACTCGGGCGACCAGGAGAACCGGCCCGCGCCGAACAGGTCGTGCCTCCAGTCGTCGAACGCCGGACCCGTCCGAGGCCACGATGCGTCCGCGTACAGGATGCACCGCCCCCACTTCGCCCGGCTCTGCGGGGCCATCGCCGCGGCATGCTCCCAACTCCGCGGCTCGAGCCGGAAATCATCCCCCTGCATGGGGTCGGTCGGATCGGTCTTCATGTCGAACCCACCGAAGCTGTCGCACGAGCCGAAGTTCACGCCGCCTGTGGCCATCTGCTTTCGCCAGTCGGCGGGTGCGGGCTTCGCGGGCGTGGGCAGGAGAAGAAAATGAAACGTCCGGCCGGCGGCTGGGATTTTCGTCGCCTCGCGGATCACGTTCATCCGGAAGACGACGGCGTCTTTCTCCCGCAGAATCTCCTGCGCTGGCTTGGGGCCGTCCACCGTCCACCCCTTGTCGTTCTCGGCGCCGAAGTAGAGCCCGACGTCGTCGGCCCCGAGCCAGATGTGCGGCATGAAGTTCGTCACACCGTCGGCCCGGCCGAACGACGGATACGGCTGGTCGCTGCTTCTCCATACGCTCCCTTCGCCCGCGGGCAGCATCGTCGCGATCCAGGAACTGCGGAAATCCCTCCCGCCGCCGTTGGCCAGCAGCTGCGTGGCCTCTCCCGGAACCATCGGCACGTCGATGTCGAGCTCGTCGAGCGTGGCCTCCGCGCCGCTGGCGGGCTTGAGCGTCACAGTGCAATAGAGCAGCCCGTCGAACTCGAGCCAGGCATCGACATCCGCCTTGATGCCCGCCCCCGCGAGGGCGGCCTTCCACTCGACGCGGTCGTCGGCCGCGGCGCCGAGCTTTATCCCGTCGCCCGCGAGCGTCGCATCGCCGCCGGGGCCGGCGGCCCGCATCGCGATCGGCCGGGCGAGGATCTGCCGGCCAAGCGTCTCGATTTTCGCCGGCAAGCCGCCGGGGCCGAGGTCGATCCGCCGGCCGACGAGCTCCAGCGACTGCCCATTCGCCTTGATCGGCGTCCACGGCTTGGGGATCGTCCGCTCCTTGCCGAGCGTGTTGCCGAGCCACTCCGGCTTCTCGCGGACGTACTCCAGCCTCTCCTCCGCGAGCACCTTCCCCGACGCATCCCGCGACCGCACGATCGCCGGATAGCGGCCGAAGGGGAGCGGCCTTTCGAGGGTGAACTTCGCCGTGTTCCCCTCGGCGAGCGACTGCTTCTCGGCCGACAAGAGCACATCGCCCGTGGTGGCGCGGATCTCGATGTCGGCGGTCGCGGGATTCACCCCGTTCACCGGAAGGCAGCCGACCGTGGCGATGAGCTTCTCCTTCCGGTCCCAGGATTGGGCGAAATAGTCGAACTGCGTCTGGAAGAGGGGCAGCGGCTTCATCTGCGCCGCGGCGTCGGGCAGCCAGCGGGCGTAGGCGTTCCAGGCCTCGTTCGGATCGAGCGGCCAGTCGAAGACGGTGAATTCGTCCACGAGCGTGGGCGACTTCGTGAAGGCGAGCTTCCAGGTGTCGTCGACGTCCTTGCCGCCGGTCCGCTCCCGCCATTTCTTCAACGCCCCTTGGTCGTAGACGGGGGGCCGGGTCACGAGCCCACCCTGGTAGAGCCGCGTCCGCTGGCCGTTGAGGTAGACCGATTGGCCGCCGTCCTTGATCGAGATGAGCATGTGCGTCCACGTGCCGGGATGGATCTTCTGCCAGTGCACGGGGCCATCCTGGCCGGAGCGGCCCAGACGTACCTCGATGTACCTGGATGGCGACTTGTGGAGCGTGTCCTTGGACGAGAGCGTCATCAGCCAGTTGAACTTCACGTCACCGCCCAGAAAGTCGCTCTTGTAGAAGTTGTTCCAGTCGAGCGGGCGAAACCAGAATTCGACCGTGCCGTTCTTCTCGGGCAGGATGTCGAAGCCGGTCATCGCGAAGCCGGTCTTGTCGCTCGCGGAGAGATCGAGGGCCTGCCCCTGCACGCCGGGCTTGAAGTGTGACGCGTCAGCCTTGCCCGCCCACGAGCGGCCGGCGAAGGGGCTGGGCTCGAGCGAGCCGTTGAAGTGGAGCCGCGTGACGGCGTTGCCGCTCTTGAAATAGGGAGCGCGGAGTTCGAGCGAGTCGGGCGTTCGGGCCCGCTCCAGCCGGCCGAGGTTCCAGGGGTAGAGGGGATACACGCCCTTCGAAACCCGCACTTCGTCGATCGCGCCCGTGAGGCCGGACAGGCCCTTGCCGCCGCCGGCCGTGAATGGCATGCCGATGCGGCCGAGCACGCCCTTCATCCACGGAATGGGGGTCATGTGATCGGTCTTTCTGGCGGCCGCGATGACGCCATCGACCGTCAGGGAGAGGACCGAAATGTTGTCGGGCTGGCCCCGCGGCACGTCCGCGACGAGCGCGAGATGATGCCAGCCGTCGGCCGTGGCGGGGCAGGGGGCCGTGACGCGATCCTCTCCCGCCACGGTGAGCACGACCTTCTCCTCGTCGTCGAGCCGCACTGCGAGCAGCGGCTCGCCGCGGAGGCTCGGGAGCACGAAGAGCGTCTGCGGGCCTGCCCCTTTTGCGGCCTCCTTGCCCGCCGCGCGAAACCAGAAGTCGATCGTGAATCCCCCTTCGCTCGCGACCATGGCCGGGAAGTCGGCGGAACCCTCGGCGAAGCTCGCGCCATCGACGACGAGGCCGCCGCCGAACCGGCCCGCGGCATCCTTGACCACGGCCTTGCCGGCGAGCTTGGGAGGCAGGCCTCCGGCTCCCTTTCCGGTCACTCCGGCCGTGGGAAGGGCATCGTCGTCGGTGCCGTCCACGAGTTCATCGAGATCCGCTTCCTCGAGGAGCTTGTCGGCCGCCGCGGAGCGGTCGGCGTCGGAGACGAACTTCCAGAGAAGGGAAGTGCGAACGTCGGGATCGGTGGTCTCCACCCACGGCCGACCGTGCGGCGGCACGGGCTTCGTGGGCGTGAATTCAAAGTCTTGGGCTCCGGCAAACGTCGCCGCGACAACCCACGCGAAGCCAATTGCCGACAGCAGTGCACTCGTTCGACACGACTTCATGGTGATCTCTCAGCGGAAATCGGCCCGGCCCCAGGTGGCGGCCCGTTCGAAGAGAAAGATGCCCGGCGGCTCCTTCTGGTTACGGATCTCGATGATCTGGTTCCGCCACAGCCGGCCCGTCTCGTCGCTGAAGTGGAGCTCCCAGGCGGTGGCGAGCCGGTCGCCGGCCTGCGGGGGATCGTCGGCGAGGCCGAGCGTCGTCCAGGGGATCGCGTATTCGAGCGTGTAGCCGCGGCCGTCGGGATGCCTCACGAACCGGCCCGAGAAACCGTCCGCCGCCACGCCGGCGGGAGCGAAGCTCGGGGCGCGGCCGAGGAAGAGGTGATCGCTCTTGGTCGGGGCGTGGTGGATCATCATGAGCGTGAGGAGCCGAGGGTTGTCCGCCTTGATCCGCTCGGCGAACGGCGCCTCGGTCTTCCGGGTGACGTAATAGCCCGGGGTGTTGGCATCGGCCGGCCAACCGGTGACACGGTCGCCCGAGAAGAAGACCTGCAGGCCGCCGCCGTGCCAGACGAGCTGGGAGTCGAGCTGGGGATCGACGCTGTTTCGCATCGGCAGGGGATCGGCGACACGGGCCGCGACGTAGAGGTTGTCGGCATCGAACATCATGGCCCCCTCGATCGACTCTGCGCCGCCGCCGGCGCGAAACCATCGTGCGTCTTTCCAGTCGTCGAGCGAACCGTCGATCGTGACCGGCTCGACGGCCTGCGTGACGACCATCGACTCGAGTTGCGGCCGGCCGATCTTCTCCGTGGACAAGGCATTGACCGGCAGCCCGACGCCCGTGTCGTCGGGCACGCGACGCACGAACCGCTCCGCCGAGAAGGAGAGCGTCTCCGGTGGCATGTCGGGCAGCGGCGAAAACCGCCGGGCGTCGCCCGCCGCGAGCCGGTCTGGAAATTGGCCACTGCCCTGCTTGGCGACGCCGCTGGCGACCACGTCGCCCGAGTAGACCTGGACGTCGGTCGTGAGCGAGGCATCCACCTTCGCCGCGAACTCGCCGAAAGAGCACGACATCGCCGCCGTCGGGGCTTCGAGAGAAAAACCGTCGCCCTTGGCCCGCACCACTGCCGCGCCGTGATGGAGGAACGCCCGTCGTTCGCTGATGAGCTCCAGTTCGCACGGCCCCTCGAGAACGACCACCTGTCCGCCGCGGAGCGTGAGCTCGACCGCGCCGGATGCGATCGCCAGCCGTTCGCGGCCGACCGCTCGCCCTTTCTTCACCGGCTCAGGCCTGCTCCCCGGCCTGTCGACGACCGTGGCGAGCCTCGTGCGGCTGATCTCCGCGAGCGGCTCGCGGCCGGATAGACCGACGCCAGCCCGCACCACCTGCCAGGCGGCGATGCCCGTGCCGATCGCCGCGGCGGAAAGTGTGAGCACGATGCCGACCAAGGCCGCGGCCTGGGAGCGACCGAGGGGGGGCAGCCATGAACGACTTGCGGCCGATGTCCACGATCTGACGGCGGGAGTCGGCGGCTCGGGCCGGTGATCGGCGAGCATGTCGACCATCTCGGCGACGCCGCACGACGCAAACTCCTCGTCGAGCATCGCATCGAGAAACATCGCATCGACATACCGGCGTCGGGCCGTGGCGTCGGCCGCGAGCATCTGCTCGAGCTCGGCCTTTTCAGCCGCGTTGAGATCCCCTTCGATCGCGCCATCGATGAGGTTCGCGAGCCGCAGCCCCTCGGCATCACGTGGCTTCTTGAAAACGTTCATGCGAGGCCCTCCGCGGTGAGCCGTTTCTCGACGCACGACAGGAGCGTGCCGCGGATGCGGAAGAGGGCCTGGCGGATCGCGTTGGGCGTGCGGCTCATCGAGGCGGCGATCGACTCGATCGACGTCTTGGGTCCATACCGCAGTTCGAGCAGCTGCCGCTGAGGCTGCGGCAATTTTGCGAGGCAGCCGGCGAGGGCTTCGCGGCGGTCGTCGAGCTCCGATCCGCGTTCGATCACCTCGGCGGCGATCTGCTGAAGGAGGTCCTCGGCGAGCACGAGCTTGTCACGCTTGAGCTTCTTGCAGTGGGTGAGCACCTGGTAGCGGGCGACCTGGCTCGCCCACGCCCAGAAGTCGGTACCGGGGGAGAAGTCGGCCGATTTCTTGAGGAGCGTGACGTTCGTGTCCTGCCAGACGTCCTCCACGTCCTTGCGGTCGAAGAGCAGGCAGCGGATGAGGCCGCGGAGCCGGGCCTGGTGGCGGGTGAGCTCCCGAGCGAAGGCGTCGAGGGAATCCGCGTCTCCGGCCAATGTCGGGGCGTAGTCGTCGCGGCGGGGTGGTTTTTGCGATGGCATCGGTCGGTCGGCGAGCTGGGCGAATCACCTTACCGAAAGGCTCATGGCGCAGACCTTTAAAGTATCACGGGACGGCCGGCCGGGGCCGCGAAAGGCAGGTTTTGCCCCTCGGCGAGACTTTTCATTCCCTCTATCATCCCCCGGAACGACTCGATCGACCGCCGTTGCCTCAAGCTTTCCATGGCGAACACGCCGAAATAGACTCTTGGCAGCCATCGCGAATCCCGGATCCGCTCCCTTGGAACACGCCCGATGCACGGTGCGAACCACCATTTCGGCCGTCGCGATCCTTGCGGGCGCCTGTGGGCCGCGCCGCTCGTCGCGGTAGCGGCCCTGGCGATCCCTGCCCGCGGCGGCGACGAGGCAGCCACGCCTCCGGCCGCTCGCAGCCAGCGGGTGGACTTCGTGCGGGATGTCTGGCCGCTCCTGGAGGCGAGCTGCCATCACTGCCATGGGCCCGACGAGCAGCAGGCCAGGCTGCGGCTCGACGCGCGGGCGATCGTGATGGCCGGCGGCAACTCGGGGCCGGCGGTCGTGCCCGGCGATGCCGATGCGAGCCTTCTGGTGCAGCGGCTCATCGGCCACGGCACGGAGGTGCGTATGCCGACCGACGCCGACCCGCTCGACGAGGCGGAGATCGCGGTGATCCGCCGCTGGGTCGAGCAGGGAGCCGATTGGCCGGAGGGCTTCGGCTCGCCCGCGACGGAGGTGCCTCGGCACTGGGCCTACGTGCGGCCCGTCAGGCCGCTCCTGCCGGAGGTGACCAATCCGGGTTGGTGTCGCGACCCGATCGACGTCTTCGTGCAGGCCGCCGCGGTGAAACGGGGGCTCGCGTTGTCGCCGCCGGCCGAGCCTGCCATCTGGCTGCGGCGAGTGAGCCTCGACCTCACCGGGCTGCCGCCGACGCTCGCCGAACTCGACGTTTTCCTCAACGACTTGCTTGACGATCCATTGCCCAAGGCCCGTGAGCGGGCCGTGGATCGCCTTCTCGCCTCGCCGCGGTTTGGCGAGCGGTGGGCCACGCCCTGGCTCGACGCCGCCCGTTACGGCGACTCGACCGGCGCCCATGAGGACGAGCTGCGGCCGTCGTGGCCGTGGCGGGATTGGGTGATCGCCGCGTTCAACGCCGACATGCCGTTCGACCGGTTCACGATCGAGCAGCTCGCCGGCGACCTCCTGCCAGACGCCACGATCGAACAGCGGATCGCCACAGGCTTCCACCGCGCGAGCCCATGCAACCTCGAAGGGGGCACGCCCAAGGAGGCCCGTCGCTCCGCCCAGTTGATCGATCGCGTGAACGTGACGGCCACAGTCTGGCTCGGTACGACCTTGGAATGCGCGCAGTGCCACAACCACAAGTTCGACCCGTTCACCCAGCGCGACTACTACCGGCTGCTGTCCTACTTCAACAACACCCCTGACGAAACCGGTCCCTATGTCGGCCCGGGCCGCTCGGCGATGGGAGGGCCGATGCTCGCGGTGGCCGCCACCACGACCTACGTCATGGAGGATCTGCCCGAGCCCCGGGAAACGCGGATCTTCATGCGGGGCAACTACGAGACGCCCGGCGACGCCGTGACGCCGGGCCTGCCCAAGGTTCTCCATCCGCCGTCCGCGGATCTGCCCGCGAACCGCCTCGGCCTGGCCCGCTGGCTCGTCGATCCGGCCAACCCGCTCACCGCCCGCGTTACGGTCAACCGGTTCTGGGCCGAACTCTTCGGGGCGGGCCTCGTGCGGACGCCCGAGGACTTCGGCATCCAGGGGGAGCGGCCCACGCATCCGGAACTGCTCGACTGGCTGGCGGTCGAGTTCATGGAAGAGGGCTGGTCGATCAAGCGGTTGCTGCGACGGATCGTCCTGTCGGCCACCTACGGCCAGTCGTCGAGCGTGACGTCCGAGGCGGTGGCTGCAGATCCCGACAACCGCTGGCTCGCGCGGGCCCCGCGGCTACGGCTTCCGGCGGAAGGCGTCCGCGACAACGCGCTGGCGATCGCCGGACTGCTTTCTCCGGCGATCGGCGGGCCGCCGGTCTACCCACCTCAGCCCGACGACCTCTGGTGGATCCGCGATGAGAAGTCGCCGAAGTATCTCACCTCCGGGGGAGAAGAGCGAAATCGGCGCACGCTCTACACCGTCTGGCGACGGACGTATCTCCATCCGACGCTGTCCGTCTTCGACGCGCCCGACCGCGTTACCTGCGTCGTCGCACGCGGTCGGACGAATACCCCGCTGCAGGCCCTCACGCTCTGGAACGACCCGATCTTTACCGAGGCCGCCTTCGCGATGGCACGAAAGCTCGTCGCATCGTCCGGTCGGGCCGGCTTTGAGTCCGGCGACATCGAGTCCGGAGACATCGAAGAACGGTTCGCCTCGGCCTTCCGCATGGCGACGGCACGTCGGCCCACGCCCGCCGAGAAGGAGAGGCTGGCGGCGCTCTACGATGGTCGCCGAGAACGCTTCATGTCCGACCCTGCCGCGGCCCGAACACTGATCGAGTCGGTCCGCGGCGACCAGCCGTCGGGCCTGCTTGCCACCGACGATGCCGGGGCCGTCGATCTGGCCGCCTCGTATCTCGTGGCCACCGCGATTTTGAGCCTCGACGAGACGATCACCAGGGAGTGAGCGCGATGCACCACCCAAGCGACTTCGCGAGACGATCCTCCGCGGCTGGCGGCTCAGTGCCTCCGTGCGGCATCGCCCGCCGCGCGGCCCTGACCGACATGGGGCTCTCGCTCGGCGGCATCGCCCTGGCCGGCCTGCTCGGCGGGACATCGGCGGCGCGCGGAGAAGCTCCCGCCGCCGGCCTGCTCGCCCCGCGGCGGCCGCACTTCGCCCCGCGTGCCAAGAGTGTGATCCTGCTGTTCGCCAGCGGCGGCGTCTCGCAGCTCGACCTCTTTGAACCCAAGCCCGCGCTCGTGGCCCACGATGGCCAGCCGGTGCCCGCGGAGCTCGTCGCAGGCCAGCGGTTCGCCTTCATCAGCGGCCGGCCCAACCTGCTGGCGAGCCCCTACCGCTTCGCCCGGCATGGCGATTGCGGCATGGAGTTTTCGGAACTGCTTCCCAATCTCGCCCGCGTGGCCGACAAGTCGGTCGTCGTTCGCAGCGTGCACACCACGAACGTGAACCACACGCCGGCCCAGTTCATGTTCACCACCGGCCATGAGCTGCCGGGCCGGCCCTCGATGGGGGCGTGGGTGGTGTATGGGCTCGGCTGCGAGACGGCCGACCTGCCGGCCTTCGTGCAGCTGGCCAGCGGCGAGGGGGCGAAGCGAAAGCACCTCGCGACAGCGGGATTCCTGCCCGGGATCTACCAGGGAGTGGCTTTCCAGGACCGCGGCGCACCGATCTTCCATCTCGCCGATCCGCCCGGCATGAACCGAGCCGATCGCCGGGCCGCGCTCGACGCGATCAACGGGCTGAACGCCGACCACCTCGCAGCGGTGGGCGATCCCGAGATCGCCGACCGTATCGCGCAGTACGAGATGGCCTTCCGGATGCAGGCGGCCGCCCCGGAGCTCATCGATCTGGCCGCCGAGTCGCCCGCCACGCTCGCCCACTACGGCGCCGAACCCGGCAAGCCGTCGCTGGCGGCAAACCTGCTTTTGGCGCGGCGGCTGGTGGAGCGGGGCGTGCGGTTCGTGCAGCTCATCGACGGCGGCTGGGACCACCACTCGAAGCTCTACGCCGACCTTCCGAAGAAATGCGAGGAGATGGACCGGGGCCTCGCGGCCTTGGTCGAGGATCTCGAGCAGCGCGGGCTGCTCGACGAGACGCTCGTGATCTGGGCGGGCGAGTTTGGCCGCACGCCGATGCTCGAGGGCAAGGCCGACCCGAAGCTCGTCGGCCGCGACCACCACAAGGACGCCTTCACGATCTGGATGGCCGGCGGTGGACTCAAGCGGGGGCTCACCTATGGCGCGACCTGCGAGCTCGGCTACCGGATCACGGAGCGGCCGATGGCCGTGCACGATCTGCAGGCGACGATCCTTCACCTGCTCGGCCTCAACCACGAGGCGGTCACCTTCCGCTTCCAGGGCCGCGACTTCCGGCTGACGGATGTGCATGGTGAGGTCGTGAAGGACCTGCTCGCCTGAGTGCCGGGCCGGGGGGCGACACGTCATCCACTGGGCTTCCAGGCAGGTGGGCTCCCGGGTAGGTGGGCTTCAAGGCAGGGGCGTAACGGTGGAGGGGAAAGCGGCATATCCTCTTGGTGGAGCGAGCCCTTGCCACGATTGCCCTTGATGACCGTTTTGGCCGTGTTTGCCGGCGTTGCCATGGCCGCGGCGGCCGAGGATGCCGCACGGCTGCTCGTGGAAGCCCATTGCGGCGGGTGCCATACCGGCAAGGAGGCGGCGCAGGGGCTCGTGCTCGCGGCCGCGCGGCCGGGCGAACCGGTCGCGGCGCTCTCCGATCTCAGGCTGCTCGAGCGATTGGCCGATCGCGTCCGCTCGCACTCGATGCCGCCGCCCGACACCGATTCGCCGCTCGCCGAGCCCGACCGGCAGACGCTCCTGCGCTGGCTCGAAGAACGGATCGACCGGAGCGTGGGCGACGCACGCGATCCGGGAACGGTGGCGATCCGGCGGCTCACGCGGAGCGAATATCGAAACACGATCCGCGATCTGCTCGGCGCCGATCTCCCCGGCATCGACGTCGATACCTCGACCTTTCCCTCCGACGACGTGGCCCACGGCTTCGACAACCTCGCCGAGGTGAATTCCCTGTCGCCCTTGCTCATGGATCGCTACGCCCAAGCGGCCACCACGCTCGGCGCCGCGTGGGCAAAGGCCGTGCTCGCCCGCGAAGCCGCGCCGCCCGCCGACGCCGCCGATGCGAGGTCGCGGGCGGAGGCCGTGCTCATGCCGCTACTCGACCGGGCGTTTCGCCGGCCGGCGACCCCGGAGGAGCGAGACCGCATCAAGGCCCACCTCGACCGGCTCACGGCCGCCGGCTTCGACCGAAGCGAAGCGGTCGGCGCCGCGGCGGCGAGGATCCTCGCCGCCCCGGAGTTTCTCTACCGGATCGAACGCGATGGGCCGATCGGCCAGGACCGGCGGCTCGATGGCCACGAGCTTGCCACGCGGCTTTCCTATTTTCTCTGGAGCACGATGCCCGACGGGGAGCTCGCTGCGCTGGCCGCGCGGGATGGCCTCTCCACCGACGACGCGATCCGCAGCCAGGTGCGGCGGATGCTCGTCGACGATCGGATCCGTCAGGGACTCGTCGAAAACTTCGCGGGCCAGTGGCTCCAAACCCGGCGGCTTGCGGCGATCCGCCCCGATCCGCGGGTGTTTCCCGCGTTCGACGAGCCGCTGCGGCAGGCGATGGAGCGGGAGACGCTCGGGCTCTTCGAGTCGCTCATCCGCGACGATGCTCCGATCACGCGGCTGCTCGACGCCGACTACACGTTCGTCAACGAGCGGCTCGCGCGGCATTACGGCCTCGCGGGCGTCGAGGGCGACGGCTTCCGTCGCGTGAGCCTCGCCGACACGCCCCGACGCGGCGTGGTGGGCCATGCCGCCGTGCTCACGATTGGCGCGCAGTCCACCCGCACGTCGCCGGTGCTGCGGGGCAAGTGGATCCTCGACGTGCTCCTGGCCGCCCCGCCGCCACCGCCGCCGCCGGGCACGAGCGACCTCGAGGCCGTCGGCAGCGAAGGCACGCTCCGCGAGCGGATGCAGCGGCACCGCGCGGCGCCGCAGTGCAGCTCCTGCCACGCCCAGATGGATGCTCTCGGTCTTGCGCTCGAGAACTTCGACGGCGTTGGGGCCTGGCGCACGGTTGAGGGCGATCACCCGATCGACGCCTCCGGCACGCTCCTGGGCGGCGGGGCGTTCTCCGGGCCCGCGGAGCTCGCCGCGCTCCTTCGCCAGCGGCATGCCGCCGCCTTCCGCCGCAGCGTGGTCGAGAAGACGCTCGTCTACGCGATCGGCCGTCCGCTGGCCGTAGGCGACCGCCGCGCCGTGCAGGAGATCCTTGCGGGGATGGTCGCGGCCGGCGACCGGTTTTCGAGCCTCGTGGAGGGGGTCGCCCTCTCGGCCCCGTTTCGCCTGCGCCGCAATCCCGGCCGCGTGGGAGTCGAGCAGGTGGCTGACGGCCTCGAGGCGGTGCTCGACGGCAACCCCGAGCAGCAGATGACGCTCGTGCTTTCGAAGAGCCCGAAGGCGGCCGTTCCGTTCACGGCTGCGGAGGCCACGGTCGAAATCCATTCGCTCAGGCGGCTGCTTGGGGCCGCGACGAAGGCCGGCCATCGGATCGACCTCTCGGCGGCGTCGGGCGGCCCGCAGGAGGGAACTCCCTGGCGGCAATCGATCACGCTGCCGGTGGGCGAGGCCGTCGTGCTCACGTTTCTCGAGGGGATGATCGGGCCGGGCGAGTCGAGCGACGATTTTCTGAAGGCCGTTGCCACGGTGCCGCCGACCGACATGCCCGTCGTGGCCATGATCGCGACCTCGTCGCACTCTTGGAACGCATCGCTCGCCGGGCCCGACAACGTGCGGCCGGGATCGATCCTCGCCGTCGAGTTCGACGTGACGCTCGTCAACAAGCCGCGGGATTCGGTGCAGGCCTGGATCGCGACCCCCGGCGGCACGAACGACTCCATGATCTCGAATTCCGGTGGTTTCACCGTGGAAGGGGAGGGCACGCATCGGCTGCGGCAGGTGGGCGTCCGCCGAGCGACCACGCACGAGGGCTATAACAACCAATACACATTCGTCGTCTCGACGCGGCCGCAGACGCTGGTTGGCAACCTATCGCCGATCCGGGTCGTCCGCCCGCGGCTCGGCGTGAGCGACGCTGGGGCCATCCGATTCGCGGGCCTGCGGCCGGGGCAGGCGGCCGAGTCGGATGAGCGGAGCGTCACGAACGCGCAGACGACCACGATCGACGACCAGAAGGGGAAGCCCGTGGCCTCGATCCTCCACGGCTGCGCACGGATGCAGGTCGATCCGAAGTTTGCCTACAAGGTGACGACCGAAAACGTCGGCTGCGAACTCGTCGGCACGGACGCGGCGCTCTTCGCGCTCCTTGGCGGACATGCCGCGGAGGACGGCCGCACGCTCTCGCTCATCGGGAACGACGGCGAACCCGGCCTCGCAGGGGGGGCGATGGGCCGGGCTGAGACGGAGCCCTTCCGCGTGCAGTTTCGCGGCGCCGCCAAGCCCGGCACCTACACGGCCGCCGTGCGGATCGTGACCCAGGCGGGCAACGCGGGTCAGCCATCGGCAGGCAACCCCGGCGAGCCGCTGAAGGGACTATTCTTTCTGGAGATCCCGATCGAGGCCGTCGTCACCGCAACCACGCCGGAGCAACAGCCATGACGCGGCCAGTGCCGAGGTCAGATCGATTCCCGATCCACACGGGACTTCAGGCCGACCGCTTCGGCTCGACATCCACCTGGATCTCGAGCAGTCTGGAGAGGGCCTCGCGCACGACTGCGCTGCGGCCCGGCAGATTATGGCTGACCGCATACGCATCAATGGCTTCGAGTACGGTTGTTTCTTGCGTCGTGAACACGGTTCCGACCGCCACCTGCCCGCCGATCCGAGCAGACTCCGACCGCGCCCAGGCGTCGATTTCAGACCGTTCCGCCGCGACAGCGGCCCGGATGGCGGCGTGCCGCTCACGTTCCTCAGGAGTCGCCTCACGCACGATCCGTTTGCCAAACGCCCGCTGCTCAGGCCAATTTTCATCGCTCATGATTCCACCTCGAAGGCCGTGATCACGTACACCGTAATGCCATCGACGAACTCATACACGACGACTACCAATCGTCCATCCGATGTGAAACCGGTCGCCATGGGTCTGCCGGTATTCCGGCTGAGTCCTGTGGCCATCGGGCTGCAAACAATCGACTCAACATCCTCGACAGAAACGCCGTGTTCGGCGATGTGCAGCACATTGCCGCCCGGCTCGACATTCCAAACAAAATCATACCACGGCATGGGGGTTCCTTTGGGAGTTGCTCGCGTATATATACATGGGTACAGTTATTGTGTCGATGCTGAGGGGCGTCGAGGCGGAGGCGCATGATGGGCAGCATGAAACCACTCTCACGTCGAACGGTGCTTCGCGGGGCGGCGGCGGCGATCGGCCTACCATTGCTTGATGCGATGCGGCTGCCGCGGGCGGCGGCTGCGAGAGCTGCTGCTCCCAAGCGGGTGGCGTTTCTCATGGTGCCAAACGGCATCGTGCACGACGCCTGGAAGCCCGCGACCGCGGGGCTCGACTGCGTGTTGCCGTCGAGCCTCGAGCCGCTCGCCGCCGTTCGCGAGCATGTGTCGGTGATCACGGGGCTTTCGCAGATCCCGAGCGGCGAGAAGGGGGTGGTGACGGGGCATGCCCGGCCTGCCGCGGCGCTGCTCACGGGAACGGTCGCGAGCAAGGAGGATGTGCGGGCCGGCGTGTCGGTGGACCAGGTGATCGCGGAGGCGATCGGCCGCGACAGCCGACTTGCGTCGCTCGAGCTCTCCGTGAACGGCTCGCAGATGGCGGGGCTCTGCGACAGCGGCTTCAGCTGCGTCTACAGCTCCGTGATCGCGTGGCGGGACGCCGATTCGCCGCTGCCCACCGACAACGACCCGCGGAGCGTCTTCCGGCGGATCTTCGGCAGCGATCCGGGAGGAGCGGCGGCCGGTGACGGCGGCCGCGACGCCATGCTCCGTCGCAGCGTGCTCGACGCGGTGCTCGACGACGCCCGGCAGCTCGACCGCCGGCTCGGTGCCACCGACCGCCGGAAGCTCGATGAATATCTCCACGCCGTCCGCGACGTCGAGCGGCGGATCGGCAGGTCGGTCGCGACCACGGCCGACGGCCCGCCCCGGCTCGACATCCCGGAGCGGTCGGCACTCACCTATCCGGAGCACGTGCGGCTCATGGGGGAGTTGATCGCGCTCGCCTTCCAGAGCGACGCCACGCGGGTCTGCACGTTCATGCTCGGCAACGAGGCGGGCAATCAGACCTATCCAGAGGTGGGCGTGCTCGAGGGGCACCATGAGCTGTCACACCACGGCAACGTGGAGGAGAAGCTCGCGAAGCTCCGCAAGATCGACCGGTTCAACGTGGCGCTCTATGCCGAACTGGTCTCACGGCTCGCGGCGATCCCGGAAGGGGAGGGAAGCCTGCTCGACACCGCGGCCATCTACTACGGCAGCGGCCTCGGCAGCGGCAACGCCCACACTCCCTTCGACCTACCGGTGCTCCTCGCGGGCCGCGGCGGCGGGGCGATCCGTCCGGCGGGCCATGTGAAGCTCGCGATGGACACGTCGCTCTACGACCTCTGGGTCACGCTGCTCGGCGCGTGCGACGTGCCCGTCCGGCAATTCGGCAACAGCTCGGGCCCGATCGATGCGATCCGGGCTTGAAGGCGGGCCGCTTCACGCCCCGCCCACGAGCACGCGGTTGGGCTCGCCCTCGTTGAGCGTGGGACGCTCCGGGCGGCCGTTGTTCGTGTAGACGAGCCGCATGTGGTCGAGCCCCATGAGGTGGAGGATCGTGGCGTGGATGTCGTGCACGTGCATCCGCCCCTCCACCGCCCGCAGGCCCGCTTCGTCGGTGGCGCCGATCACCGTGCCGCCGGGCACGCCGCCGCCGGCCATCCACATCGTGAAGCCGGTCGGGTTGTGATCGCGGCCGTTACCCTGCTCGCTCATCGGCGTGCGGCCAAACTCGCCCCCCCAGACCACGAGCGTGGTGTCGAGCAGGCCGCGGCGGCGGAGGTCGGCGAGCAGCCCGGCCACCGGCTTGTCCATCTGCTTGCAGAGCTCGGCATGGTTCTTCTCGATGCCGGAATGGGCGTCCCACTTGTTGCCCGCGCCGTGATAGAGCTGCACGAACCGAACGCCCCGCTCCACGAGCCGCCGCGCGAGCAGGCAGGTGCGGCCAAACGCGGCCGTCGGCCTCTCGTCGAGGCCGTAGAGCGATTTCGTCTCCTCCGTCTCCTCCGCGAGATCGACCGCCGCGGGTGCCTCGGCCTGCATGCGGAAGGCCAGCTCGTAGTTGCGGATCCGGGCGTCGAGCTCCGTCTCCTCGGGCAGGGCCGCGGCGTAGTCGCGGTTGAGCCGCGCGAGCAGGTCGAGCTTCGCCTGCTGTCGACCCGGCGTGATCCCCTTCGGCGTGCGGAGGTTCGCGATCGGCGGCTCGCCGCCGGAGAGCTTCGTGCCCTGGTAGATCGCCGGCATGAAGCCGGCGCCCCAGTTACGCGGGCCGTTGACCACCTGTGTGTCGCTGTCTTGCATGACGACGAACGCGGGCAGGTCGTCCGACTCGCTGCCGAGGCCGTAGGTGGCCCAGGCCCCGAGGCTCGGCCGGCCACCGAGCAGGCTGCCGGTGTTCATCTGGCAGATGCCGCCGGAATGATTGATGCCGTCCGACACGCAGGAGCGGATCACGGCAAGCTCGTCGGCCTGCATGGCGGTGTGCGGCAGCCAGTCGCTCACCCAGATGCCGCTCTGCCCGTGCTGCTTCCACGTGCGGCGGTCGGCGAGCACCGGCGACCGCGCCTCCCCCATCGCCGTGACCACCGTGCCGAAGCTCTCGGGCAGCGGTCTGCCGGCGAGCGTATGAAGCGCGGGTTTCGGGTCGAAGAGGTCGATGTGGCTCGGCCCCCCCTCCATGAAGAGGAAGATCACGCTCTTCGCCTTCGGGGCATGGTGTGGCGGCAACACCGCGGCCCGGGCCGACCGCTGGCCCTGCATGATCCCCGCGAGGGCCACGCCGCCGAAGCCCGCGCCCGCCGTGAGGAGCCATTCGCGGCGCGACATGGCCGCCGTGCCGCCTGTGTGCCGTTCGTCATTCGACATACAAAAACTCGCTCGAGTTGAAGAGCACGTGGCAGAGATCGACCAGGGCCTCGTACCGCTTGAGATCCTTCACGTCGGGCCGCGGGGTCGGGCGGGTGAGGCTGCGGTCGTGGCCCGACGAATCGGCCGCGAAGCCGGGCGTCTCCTCGAACGTCCAGTGGCCCACGACCGCGTCGCCGGGATCGCCGTCCTCCCAGAGCAGTTCTTCGCGGA
>JBIIOJ010000033.1:0-18109 GCA_044337015.1 Pirellulales bacterium | reverse complement strand
TGAAGTACCCCGACCAGAGAACGGCATGACCGCGGCCCGCGGACGGCATCGGGCCGCCATCACGGTCGAGGTCAGTGATCGGCAGACCGCGATGCGGGTGTCCGCGCGGAGCCTGCAGCGGCTCGTACGGAGCGTGCTCGCCTTCGAGGGCATCGACTCCGCCGAGATCTGCATCCGTCTCGTGAGCGACCGGTCGATGGCGGGCCTCAACAGGCGGTGGCTTGGCCACGAGGGTCCGACCGACGTGATCACGTTCCCGTTGTCGGACGACGGGGAGCCTGTGCTCGTCGGCGATATCGTCGTCAGCACCGTGACGGCGAACCGTGTCGCTGGGGAGCTCGGCTGGCCGGCCCGCCACGAACTGGCCTATTACGTCGTGCATGGACTGCTCCACCTGGCCGGATACGATGATCGGACGCCGGCGGACCGGCGGGCGATGCGGGCCCGCGAAAAGCTCGCGATGCGGGCGGCCGGGCTCCCGGCAGCACCCCGAGCGACCAACCCACGAAGAGCACGATGAACACGGTCGCCGGCGGTGGAGTCGAATTTGCCGCCCTCATGCTCGCGGTGGCGATGGTCGCGGCCGTGATCGCGCGGGCGGCGCGCGGCGCGCGGCGGCACGTGCTGCAGGAGCTCTGCCGGCAGGTCGGGCGGCCGGAACGCTACGACCAGATCAACGATTCGAGCGAGGCGATCGCGTTCTTCGCCTCGACGGTGGTCGTCGTGGCGACCGTCGCGGCCACGGTCGCGGTGTCGGGCTGGGCTTCGAGGTGGACGTCCCCGACCGCCGGGAGGGCGGCGGCGATCGCCGCGACCGCCGGCTGGACCGGCATCGTGTGGGTGGCGCTCGTCGTCGTTCCGGTGGTCGTCACGCGGGCGGCGGGCCCGTGGATCATGGTCGCGTCGTGGCCCGCGTTCCGTCCGCTCGTCGGCCTGCTCGGCCCGCTCGTGTCGTCACTCGCGAGGGCGTCGAAGCTCCTCGGAAGGCGGCTCGACGCCTCCTCGCAGGCGGGGGTGGCGGCGATCGGCAGCGAACTGAAGATGGCGGTCGACGAGGCGCACCGCGAGGGGAGGCTCGAGGCGGGGGCCCGCGCGATGCTCGAGGGCGTCATCGATCTCGACGATGTGCGCGTGGGCGGGATCATGACGACGAGAACTGGCATGGTCACGATCCCGCTGTCGATGCCCTGGGAGGAGATCGTCCGCGTCGTCTCCGAGAGCGGCCACACGCGGATACCGGTCTGGGACAAATCGCCCGACGACGTGGTCGGGATCCTCCATTCGCGGGAACTCCTCGTCGAGCTTTGCAAGCCGGCGGCGGAGCGACGGACAGAGCTGCGACCACTCCTGCGTCCACCGTACTTCGTGCCGGAGTCGAAGAGCGTGCTGAAGCTGCTGCGCGAGTTTCAGCGGACTTGCACGCACCTGGCGGTCGTCACCGACGAGTTCGGAGGCGTGGCGGGCCTCGTCACGATCGAGGACGCGCTCGAGGAGATCGTGGGCGAGATCGCCGACGAGCACGACGACGCCGTCAGCGACGGGATTCGGACGCTCTCGCCCGACTCCTGCGAGGTGCGGGCGCAGGTTCCGATCTCGGAACTCAACGAGCGCATGGGGTTGCGGCTCCCCGAGGAGACCGACTTCGAGACCGTGGGCGGATTCGTCTTCCACCACGCCGGCCGCATTCCGCAGCCGGGCGAGAGGATCGAGGTCGACGGCGTCGTCGTGGAGGTGCTCTCCGCGACCCGCAACCGGATCGACTGGGTGCGGGTGGAGCGGCGTCGCGGCGACGGCGATCCCGGGTGACCCATGCTGCCGGCGAAGAGCCTCGCGATCGTGCTGCGGACGGTCCCTTTCGGAGAGACGAGCTGCGTCGTCACGCTCTTCACCCGCGAGTTCGGCAAGCTGCGAGGTCTGGCGAAGGGGGCCTGGCGGCCGAAGAGTGGTTTCGACGCCGCCCTTGACCTCCTTTCGATCTGTGAGGTACTCGTCCTCCGCAAATCCTCCGGCGGCCTGGACTTGGTCACCGAGGCGAGCCTGGAGCGTCGTTTCCGCGTGGAGGACCTGTTCTCCTTCCACGCCGCGCTTCACCTTGCCGAAGTGGTCGACGGGCTCACCGCCGAAGGCGATCCGCACGCGGAGTTGTTCGATGCCGTCGCGACCGCGCTCACCGATCTTTCCGCACGCGCCGAGCCCGCGTTGCCGGGCCCCGCTCCCGGTGGTGTGCCGCCGTCCGATAACCGCGGCCGCGCCGCCGCGCTCGCCCGCACGGAGCTTGCGATCCTACGCCTCCTTGGACACTCCCCGTCGCTTCGCCGCTGTGCCGCCTGCCAGGGGGCCGTCGAGCCGGGCGTGCGTTTCAGTTTCGGCATGCTCGATGGCGGGCTGCTCTGCCCGCGGTGTCGTCGGGGCCGCCGGGCGGTCGTCTCGATCTCGGGGGCCGTCCTCGACGCGATGCGGAGGCTCGAGACGGATCCGAGCGGCCTCCGCGAGTTGCCCGAGGGAGTCGCCGGAGAGCTTCGCGCCGTGATGAACACCCTCTTCTCGCATCTGCTCGAACGTCGCCTGCGGGTCGCACCGCGGCTCACCGCCGCCCGCTCGGTCGCCCCGCTGCTCTTGGCGATGAGCATCGCCGTCAGCGGCTGCGCCACCTTCAAGCCGCCGACCTGGCCATGGGGCTCGCAGGCGGCGGCCGAAGCGGCGGCGGAGGCGGGCGACGACTCCGAGGTGATTTCGTCGGAGTTCTCCGAGCCAGAGGAGCTCGGCTGGGACTACTTCAAGGGGGAGAACATCAAGCGTCGCTGGAAGAAGGTGGTCGGTCGTGGCCCCAACGAGCCGATCGCGCGGAAGGCGTTCGAAGAGGGAGATGCCCTCTTCCGCGAGGGCAAGTACGCCGAGGCGATCCCGAAGTACAAGGTCGCGGTCGACCGCTGGCCCGACTCCGCGATCGAGGAGGACTCGCTCTGGCAGCTCGCCGAGTGCTATTTCTTCCTCGACAAGTATCCGAAGGCCGAGGACTGCTACGACGACCTCGTAAAGAAATTCGCCAACACGCGGCACCTCGACCGGATCGCCCAGCGGCAGTTCGTGATCGCCGACTACTGGCTGAAGCTCGACGCGAAGCACGACTACTGGACGATCGTGCCGAATCTCGCCGATCGCTCGCGGCCGCTTTTCGACACCCAGGGCCGCGCCATCAAGGCCTTCGACCACGTCCGCATCAACGACCCCCGCGGCCCGCTGGCCGACGACAGCATCATGGCCCAGGCGAACGCCTATTTCGTGAACCGCGAGTGGCTCGACGCCGACTACTATTACGGCCTGCTCCGCACGGAATATCCCGACAGCGACTTCCTGCTGCAGGCCCACCTGTTCGGCCTCCAGGCGAAGCTGCAGGCCTACCAGGGCCCGGGCTACGAGGGGGGCATCCTCGAGGAGGCGGAACTGCTCGCCGACCAGACGCTCGTGCAGTTCCCCGACCGGCTCGTCGGCGATGAGCGGGACCGCGTGATGAAGACGCGTGCGGAAGTCGCGGCCCAGCAGGCGCTGCGGCATTGGAAGCGGGCCGAGTTCTACGAGAAGGGAAAGCACTACACGTCGGCGAGGATCTACTACGCGCTCATCGCCCGCGACCAGCCGCAGACGCTCCTGGCGTCGCAGGCGAGGGAGAGGCTCCAATCGCTCGACGGCAAGGAAGACGTCTCCGACGATCCGTTCCCGCTGCTCACCCGCGTGCTCAACCCCGATTCGCTCAAGGAGGCGGAGCTCGACGCCATGGCCGAGGCTGAGACGGTACAGACCGCGAACGCCGCGGACAGCTCGCTCGTCCCGCCGACCGGCACGCCCGCCATCCGCTGACGAAGGTTCGTGCATGGCATCCCGCGAAGGCCACCCGTCGCCACGGCCGATTCGGCCCGCCCTCGCGATCGCCGTCTGCGCCGCCCTGTTGGCCTGCGGCTGCGCCGGCTACCGCTTCGGCAACGGCACGCTCTACGCGCCGAACGTGCGAACTGTATACGTGCCTATGATCCAGTCGGAGAGCTTTCGCACGACGCCCAGCATCGACATCGGCGAGCGGCTCACCGAGGCGGTCTGCAAGGAGATCGAGCGACGGACGCCGTTCAAGGTCGTCGGCACCTCCGACGCCGACAGCGTGCTGACGGCGAGGGTCGTCGCCGACACGAAGCGGATGCTCGTCGAGAGCCCGACCGACCAGTCGCGGATGGTCGAGATGAACCTCCAGGTGCTCGTCACCTGGGCGGATCGCGGCGGCGCCGTGCTCGCGACGGGCAACGTGCCGATGCCCGCGACGAGCGTGGACATCGGCCAGGCCGCCGCCCTCGTGCCCGAATACGGCCGGTCGGTCGTGAGCACGCAGCAGGAGGGGATCCGGAAGATGGCCCAGCAGATCGTGGGCCTCATGGAAGAGCCCTGGTAGCGACCGCGGGTTCGGGGCTGCCCGTATGCCGCTCGCCGGACGCTCGTTACGGACATCCTGTCCTTCGCTCGCTCGGAGCTGACTGGCGCTTCGGCCTCCGGCCTGCGCTGGTCAGCTACGCCGTCTCGGGCACACGGGCAGCCCCGAACCGGTCAAACGTTGTGCTGGATGGGGCACAACAGGCACTCTGATGCTGAACGCCGGAGGAGCGGACGTTGAGGAGCATCAGGTGTATCCTCACCGTAGCGACGATGCGTCCGCTCCTCCGGCGGCAATGCGGTGTCCATCAAATGAGCCAGAGCAGTTTCCTACAGTAACCCCCGAACCGGTTAAACGTGATTAAAATGAGGGTTTTACCCGGGTGTTTTCTTCATGATCGTCTCATCCCGTGCGACACGCTGGCGGCTTCGCAGCCGCGTTCTCGAACTGCCTGAGCGGCCGCTCGTGATGGGGATCGTGAACGTGACGCCGGATAGTTTCTCGGACGGCGGGCGGCATGACGGCGAGGACGCTGCGGTCGCGCATGGGCTGGCGCTCGTGGCTGCGGGGGCCGACATTCTCGACGTGGGCGGCGAGAGCACGCGGCCGTTCTCCGATCCCGTCGATGCCGCCGAGGAGTGGCGGCGGGTCGGCGGCGTTGTGCGGCGACTCGCCCGGGAGACCGGCCTGCCGGTTTCGATCGACACCTCGAAGGCCTGGGTCGCGGAGCGGGCGATCGACGCCGGCGCCGAGATCGTCAACGACGTGACGGGCCTCGCGGGGGACCCGGCGATGATTCGCGTGGCCGTCGCGAGCGGGGCGGGCGTCTGCGCGATGCACATGCAGGGCACCCCGAAGACGATGCAGATCGACCCGCGGTACGACGACGTCGTGTCGGAGATCCACGGCTATCTTGCCGCCCGCCGCGACGCGCTCCTCGCCGACGGCGTCGAGCCCGACCGCATCTGCCTCGACCCCGGCATCGGGTTCGGCAAGACCCACGCCCACAATCTCGAACTCGTCGCCCGCGCAGGGGCGTTTCTCGACCTCGGCACGCCGATCCTCGTCGGCCACTCGCGGAAGGGCTTCGTCGGCAAGCTGCTCGAAGGGCCGCTCGGCCGCCCCGCCACGCTCGAGGATCGGGACGCGGCCACGGCAGGGATCGCCTGCGGGCTTGCGGCCCAGGGCATCCAGATCGTCCGTGTCCACGCGGTCGGCCTCGTGCGGGCCTCACTCGAGGCCTTCACCGCGTCGCGGCCGCTCACGGCAGGTCGCGGAGCAGGTTTTTCCAGCGGGTGACGCGGGCGTCTTTCTCGATCGACGCCTCGGCAGCGGCCCCCTGGAAACACTCGAGCACGTCGCAGACGACCTTCACCTGGGCGAGGATGTCCTTGGTCGAGTCGTCGTCGTCGTCGGCGGCGAGCGTCTCGGATGCGTCCACGTCGCCGTCACGCCTCCAGGCGGCGGCGTAGCGGATGCCGTAGGCGACCCAGGGCTCGATCGCCTTGACGAGCCCCTTGTTGTCGTAGGCCGCAGCCACGGCGAGGGGCTTGTCGAACCCGCCCGAATCGACCGCCGTCTTCAACGGCTTCTTCTCGAGCAACCGTTCAGCCTGCGCGGGCACGAGCGTGAGCGCGACCGCATCCGAGCCGAGCGCGATCGAAGGCCGGATCTGTGCGTCGAGGCCCGCCTTGGGAATCGCGAACGACCAGATCGTGCCCGCCTCCGTCTTCTTCCGCTCGGGGTCAGGGATGCGGTAGCCCTCGGGCACCGAGTTCGGGGAGAAACGACGTACGGTGTCGATGAGCTCGTCGGCGAGGTCGAAGAGGTCGTTGATGCCGGCCTGGAACACCTTCGGGTCGGACACGCCGAGCACGATCGCCGGCTCCGTGAGCGGCATCGGCTCGGCGGCCGCCGGAAGATCCTCGTGAAGCCGCTTGACCCGGCTCTTCGCGTCGAGCACGAACCCGATCTGGCCGTCGGCGAGCGAGGGCAGAAGCTTCGTGCGGACGATCTCGGCCAACTTCGACACGAGCGGGCCGAACGTCTTGACGAATTGGCCGAACTCGCGGCGATCCTGATCCTTCAGGCTCTTCTCGACGATGCCCCTGCCGCCGTCAATCCAGGAAACCATCTCGTCGAACTGCGTCGGGTCGTTTTTCGCTCGGATCACGGCGGCGGCCAGCGGTGAGCCGCCCGTGTGCGAGAGCAGCGACAGCGGCTTGCCGCCGTCGAGCGGCACGTTCTTCGACCAGTCCCACGCGGCCCCCTCGTAGCCGGTCTCGCCGAGGAAGGCGTAGGCCATCCAGGGGCCGGCGATGGGCAGACGCTTCTCGGAGTCGTCGGCGATCTTCGTGAGGAGCTTGCGGACGTCATCCTCCGCGTCGGGAACGCCTGCCGACTTCGCGAGCCGGCCGCTCATCGATGCCAGTTGCCGAAGGTAGTCGACCGAGGGGGTGCCCACGCGGGCAAGTGACTCGCTCAGGTAGGAGATGCCGGTGAGCTTCTTGCCGGCGACGTCCCCCAGCGGCTTGAAGGGAAGGGTCGCGAGCAGGCCATCCGCCGGCTCCGTGGCCGCGAGTTTTTTCAGGTGATCGAGCGAGTCGCCGATCGACAGGATCACGCGGTCGTCGATGAGGCCGATGGCGATCACAAGCCGCAGCGAACGCAGCTTGTCGAGCACCTTTTCGAAATCGTCGGAGTCCTCCGCGAGGCGGCCGACGTCGAGGTCGTCCCACGGCACCATCTCGCCGGAAACCGTGAACGTCACAAACTCGTGGCCGGCGACGTCCTGTCGATCGAGCGACTTGGCGAGGTCTGGAACGGCCGTGACCGCGAGCTTGAGAACACCCTCGAGCCGCTTCAACTGCGTCGTCGCGGCGTCCTTGTTGCCGACCTTGAACCCCCAGACGATGTCGGGCACGACGATCTGGTCGAGGTTGTCGATGAGCGTGGCGACGAGGAGCCGGCCGGCGAACTCGTCCGCCGCGACGTCTTCGAGCGGCTCCGCCTCGGCAGTTGCCACGCGGAATCGGACCGGCTGCACGTGGAGTCCGCGGTGGGGGCCGTGTCTGGCGTCGTCGTCGTCGGCATCATCTTCGTCGGCATCATCATCTTCGTCTTCTTCTTCGTCGCCATTCCCAAGGTCGATGTCCAGTTCGATGCCCAGCCCGTCGCCTCGGGATCTCCCGCCCACCATCTGCACCACGCCAGCGACCTGGTTGGCCGTCTGCAGCTTTCGAAACAGGTCCATGAGCGTGACGCACGAGGGCTCGCCGTAGACGAAGCTGTCGTTGGAGACGAGATCGGCGAGCACCTCGACGGCCTGCTGGTTCTCGGGCAGCTCCAGGAACACCGAGACGAGGGCGAGCGGATTCCCCGGGAGCGACTTCTGTTCCTCGAACGCCTCCATCGCCCGCTTCACCGATGGCAGCCCACGGAGCGCCGCGAAGGCCCGGCTTCCGATGAACCGCTCGGCCTGCTCCCGCAGCCGCAGCGACGACGAGAGGAACGCCGCGTCCTTCGGCACCCTGGCCGCGGCGAGCTTGGCGATCGAATCGTCGGCGGAGATCGGCCCGGCGAGGGCGAGCCACACGGAACTGGCCGCGAGGAGGAGGGCGAGGGAAGAACGACGGTGGAAGGAGCAGGGCATGGGAGGTCTCTCGGGTTGACGGATGACGTGAACCTACCAAGTGCCCGCCGGGCCGCTCAACCCTCGGCGTCGAGGTTTTTGTCGTTATTCATCGATGGCATGGCGGGTATCTTGGGCAAGCCTTGCGGCGCTTGCGGAGCTGATCGGCAGCGTGTAGCGTCCGGCCAAACGCGGAAACAAATGGCCATGAAGCTCGGGACCACGGAAATCGCAGACACGTTCGCCGAGGCGTTTCGGCTGCGGTACGCCCGAATCGTCGTGACGGCGCACGATCGGCATTGGCTCGAGGCCGCCGCCGCGGCCGCCTGCGGCTACGGCACGAGCGTGATCGGCTGCGACGCCGAGATCGGGGTCGAGGCATGGATGCCGCCTGCAGCGACGCCCGATGGTCGCCTCGGCGCGTCAATTCTCGCCTTCGGATTCTCCGCCGAGGGCGTCGCCAGGGCGGTCGCCAACCGCGCTGCTCAGTGCCTGCTCACATGCCCGACGACGAGTCTCTTCGATGGTTTGCCGGAGGGCGCGGAACGATTCCCGCTCGGCGGTCATCTCCGTTACTTCGGTGACGGGTTCGAGAAGACGAAGGTCATCGACGGGCGGCGGTACTGGCGGGTGCCCGTCATGGACGGTGAGTTCGTGGTCGAGGAATCGATCGGCGTGGACAAGGGGGTGGGAGGCGGCAACTTCATCCTCCAGTCGCCATCCATCGAGTCGGCCCTCGCAGCCGCCCGCAGGGCCGTCGAGGCCATCGCGGCGATTCGAGGATCGATCACGCCGTTTCCGGGGGGCGTCGTCCGTTCCGGGAGCAAGGTCGGCTCCCGCTACCCGGGGCTCAAGGCGAGCACCAACGACGCTTTCTGCCCAGGACTCGTCGGCCGTGTGGCGACCGAACTCGTTGAGGGAGCCGCCGCCGCCCTTGAAATCGTCATCGATTCCGTGGACGAATCGACCGTCGCCGAGTCGATGGCCGTAGGCATCCGGGCGGCCGCCGCACCGGACGTGCTCGCCATATCCGCCGGAAATTACGGTGGCAGGCTCGGGAAGTTTCATTTCCATCTTCGCCAGATTCTCGAGACGGCCTGACGTCCCGCGCCGTCCGGGAATGCCCTTCTCCATCCGCCGGGGGTCTGCTACTCCCCGCTGCCCTGAAGGAGTTTCCGCATCCGCGGAAGGACCGCCCCATGTCCGAACATGCCGAATCGGTCAGCGCGAGCGACGAAAAGCCCTTGGACGCGAACCGCTCCGTGCCGCCAGCTTCGCGGCAGTCGCTCGTTGTGAAGCCCCGCTCCTCGAGCGGGCCACTCTTCGTCTGCGGAGCGATTGCGAGCGCCGCCGCCGGATTCGCCGTCGTCTTCGCCAGCGGCCTCGGCCGGACGGTTCCGGATGCGGCCGAATTTTCTTCGCCACGTTTCTTCACGCCGGCGGCCACCGAACAGTCGGCGGAGATCGAACCGGTGCCGCTCGACAGGCCCGCCCCGACGCGATTCGAGGCGACACCGGCCGCGGTCGAGGCCGTTGCAGACGACACCGCCCCCGCGGCCGCTCCAGCTGGGTTCTCGCGTTTCTCCGATGTCGCTTCCGAAGAATTGCCCGAAGCCGCGGCGGAGCCTGTGGCACTGAGCGAATCGGCCGACGTCACCGACGCGGTCGCTACGGTCGATGCTGTCGATGCTGTCGACGAGCCGGGGCCGCTGCTCATCCCGGCCGACGGTGGTGGAGAGATCGCTCGGCCGCAGGAAAGGTCGCAGGAATCAACGACCGCCACCGACGAGGCCCCGGCCCAGGAGCCGCCGGCGGACGCTATCCCAAAGATCGCGGCGGCACCCATGCCTGCCGCGCCGGTTGCCGCGGCCCCGCCGCCGCCCGCGGCCCCGCTGCGATCGCCCCCGCTCGAATCGACGTTCGCCGCCGCGCTCGCCCCGATGCAACCTCCGGCCCCCAAGCCGCAGGCGATGCCTGCTGCTTCCCCGTTCGAGGATCCCGAGGCGCCGGTGCCGGTGACGCCTCCCGGCGGCGGCGCGGCGGTACCGGCCGCCACTCGCACCTCGCCTGACATGCCGCCTGCCGCCCCCCCGCCGCAGGATCGCATCGCGTCCACCGACGTCACACGCGGGTTCGGCGGCGCACCGGTGGTCACCCCCCCTCCGACCGCGCCGACGGTGGCCGCCGGCCAGCCCGCCGTCGATGGTGTTTCGCAGTCGCCTCCCGCCGCTGCAATGGACGGAGTCCAGGCAGATGGCAGGCCGGGACCGATCCAGCTCGAGGGCGTTCAGACGCCACAGCTCACGATCGAGAAACGCGGCCCCCGCGAGGTCCAGGTCGGCAAGATCGCCCGCTACGACATGGTCGTCCGCAACGTCGGCGGCGTGTCGGCCCACGACGTGACGCTCCGCGACCGGGTTCCGCTCGGCACGAGGCTCGTGAGCACCTCCCCGCCCGCAACGCCGGGGGAGGCAGGCGAGCTCGTCTGGACGCTCGGGAGCCTACCGCAGGGACAGCAGGCCCGCTTTGCGATGGAGGTGATGCCGGTCGAGGAAGGGGAGGTCGGCAGTGTGGCGAGCGTGAGCTTCCGAGCCGACGCCTCGGTGCGGTCGGTCGCCACCCGCGCCGACCTCACGATCGAGGCGGAGAACCCCAAGGCCGTCCTCGTCGGTTCCAGTGTCGGGCTTTCGATCACCGTCCGCAATCCCGGCACGGGTGAGGCGACGGGTGTCGTGCTCGAGGGGAACGTTCCCACGGGCTTCACCCACGCGTCGGGGCCGGCGCTCGAGTACGACGTGGGCCGCCTGCGGCCGGGCGAGGCCCGCACGATCGACCTCGAGCTCGTCTCGACGCACCCGGGCGTGCAGACGCTCAAGCTCTCGGCCCGCGCCGATGGCGGGATCGAGACCGAACAGGCGGTGCGGTTGGAGGTGACGGCGCCGACGCTCGAGCTCGCGGCGAACATGCCGAGTCGCCGCTACCTGCAGCGGCCGGTCACCTGTGTCCTCTCGATGAACAACGCCGGCACCGCGCCCGCCAACACGATCGAACTGGCCGCGCAGCTGCCGGCCGGCATGAAATTCCTGCGGGCGAACAACGCCGGCTACTACGAGGAGTCGAGCCACCGGGTGCTGTGGCATCTCGAGCGGCTCCCGGCCGCCGAGGTCGGCAGCGTGGAGATGGTGCTCGTGCCGACGGCGCTCGGTCCGCAGCGGATCGCAGCGGCCGCCCGTTCGGCCGACGGACTCGCAGCGCAGGTGACGCACACTGTCGAGGTCGAGGGCCTCGCGGCACTGCTCTTCGAGGTGGGAGACAGCGAGGATCCGATCGAGGTCGACGGGATCACCGAGTACGTCGTGCGAGTCGGCAATCAGGGCACGAAGGCTGCCACCGGCGTTCGCGTCACGGCCACGTTGCTCGGCGACCTCGAGCCGGTGGATGCCAAGGGCCCGGCGGCGCACCGCATCGAGAATCTCTCCATCCTGTTCGAGCCGCTGGCGAACCTCGCCCCGGCGCAGGAGTCGGTTTATCGGATTCGTGTCCGCGGCCGACGCGAGGGAGACCAGCGGGTGCAGGTGCAGGTGACCAGCGACGACAGCCAGTCGCCGATCACGAAGGAAGAGGTCACCCGCGTCTACGCCGATCGCTGATCAATGGTCCGGCGAACGCAGGCCGGGATCATCGCAGCACGGCACCGCAGGATTTCGCGGCCGCGGCCACAGCGGCGTCGATGATGCGACGGGTCTCCTCGCCCGAGAGCGTGCCTGAATCGCTTCGGAGCCGGACCGCGACGAGCAGGCTCTTCTTACCGGGGCCGAGCCGCTCCGCGTCGGACCAGACCTGATCGAGGTTCAGCCGCTCGAGAACGTTGCCCGCCGCTTCCGAAATCGCCGAGGCGACCGCGGACCATGGCACCGACTCGTCCACGACGAGGTTGAGATCACGGTCGACCGCCTGGAACTCGCTCGGACGCACGATGGCGACGTCGCGGCCGACCTCCGCGTCGAGCCGGTCGAGCAGAAGCTCCGCGGCCGCCACGGGGCCGGAGAGCCCGAACCGCTCGAGCGATTTCCGTGAGACCTCGCCGAGGATACCCACCCGCACCGGCTTGGCATCGGGGCCAGGGAGGAGGATCTCGGCCGCGCGTCCCGCTTCGAAGAGCGGATCGCCGCCGTGCGTCGCAAGCGGGGCGTAGCGGACGGCCGTCGCGGCACGCCCGTGGCCGGAGGGATCGAAGCCGAGCCGACGGAGCACGGCCTCGACGATCCCCTTCACGTCCGCGTAGTTGCCGCCGTTCACCATCGCCGCGGCGAGCGGCTCATCAGGCAGCGTGCCGAGCTCACCACCGGGCAGGTAGAGCCGGGCGATCTCGAACAGGTCGCCGTGGGGCGAACCGGCGGCGGCGTTCGTGACCCGCGACTCGAGCAGGCTCGGAAGGATCGTGCGGCGGAGCCGGTCGGCACCCCGCACGAGCGCGGGCTGGATCGTGAGGGCGGGGCGGTCGCTCCAGCCCGTGGAAACCAGGTCGAGCGGCTCGCCCACGACGCTCCGCGTCATCGCCTCGCACAGGCCGCAGGCGACGAGCACCTCACCGGTCCGCGCGACGGCGAGATCCCGCCGCGACACCTCCACCGGCCGCGACGGGATCGGCACGTCCTCCGGCACGTGGTCGTATCCCTCGATACGGGCGATCTCCTCGACGAGGTCGATCTCGCGGGCTGCATCGCGTCTCCACGAGGGAGCCCGCCACGACGTGCCCGAGGCGGTCTCGGAGAGTTCATGAAACCCGAGCGTGCGGAGGATCGCCTTGCGACGCTCCGGGGCGACGTCGATGCCGAGCACCCTTCGGACTGCGTCGTTCGCGAGGTGGATCTCGGCCTGTGAGCCCAGGAGTGAACCGGCCTCCGCGACGCCGCGATCCAGGCGCCCGCCGGCGACTTCGAGGATCATCGCGGCGGCGCGGCGGCCCGCCCAGTCGACGGCCGATGGGTCGGGCCCCCGTTCGAAACGGTACGAACTGTCGCTCATGAGCGACAGCGTGCGGGCGGCGGCCCGCACGGCGAGCGGGTGGAACTGCGCCGATTCGAGCAGCACATCGGTGGTGTCGCCGGAGATCTCGCTGTCGGCCCCGCCCATGACGCCCGCGAGTGCGATCGGCCGCTCCGCGTCGGCGATCACGCACATCCTGCCGTCGAGTTCGTACCGCTTGTGGTTGATCGCCTCGAAGGGCTCGCCGGGGCTTGCGGGCCGCACGACGATCCGCTTACCCCGGATCCTCGCGAGGTCGAACGCATGGAGCGGCTGGCCGCACTCCATCATCACGTAGTTCGTCACGTCGACGACGTTGTTGACGCTCGCGATGCCGATCGTCGCGAGCCGGTCGACGAGCCACTTCGGGCTCGGGCCCACGCGGATGCCCCGGATCACCCGCGCCTGGTAGTAGGGGCAGATCGTCGTGTCGGCGATCGAGATCGAGATGCTTTCGGCGGCCCGCGAGCGTACCTCGGCGACGTCCGGCTCCGGTACGTGAAGCGGCAACGAGAAGATGGCCGCGGCCTCCCTCGCGACGCCGACATGGCCGAGGCAGTCGGGGCGGTTGCTCGTGACCTCCAGCTCGATCGCCGTGTCGTCGCCCACCGGCCGGGTCGACTCGTGGTTGAGCCCGGCCATCGCGAGGCGTTCCGCGAGCGTGTCGGCCGGCACCGAGAGCTGCACGTAGTCGGAGAGCCAGGCCAGCGACACGATCATCGGAACTGCTCCAGGAACCGCACGTCGTTGCGGTAGAAGTCGCGGATGTCGGCGACACCGTAGCGGCGGGCGGCGATCCGCTCGACGCCCAGGCCGAAGGCGAAGCCCGAGACCTCCGAGGGGTCGTAGCCCACGGCAGCGAGCACCGCCGGGTCGACCATTCCGGCGCCGCCCATCTCGACCCACCGGCCGCCCCACTCCATGTCGACCTCCACGCTCGGCTCCGTGAACGGGAAGAACGACGGGCGGAAGCGGACGTGCACGTCGCCGCCGAGAAAGCTCGACGCGAAGAACCGCAGCACGCTCTTGAGATGGGCCATGGTCGTGCCTCGCTCCACGCAGAGGCCCTCGACCTGGTGAAACATCGGGTAGTGCGTGGCGTCGGCCGTGTCGGGCCGATAGACCCGGCCGAGCGAGATGATGCGAATCGGCGGTTTCCTCGCCTCCATGACGCGGATCTGCACGGTGCTCGTCTGCGACCGCAGCAAAAGCGGCGAGTGCCCCTTCGCGACGGCGATGTAGAAGTTGTCGAGCGGGTCGCGGGCCGGATGCTCGGGCGGGATCGCGAGCGCGTCGAAGTTGTGCCACTGGTCCTCGACCTCGGGCCCCTCGACGCTCTCGAAGCCCAGCCGGCCCATGATCTGCTGCACGCGGCGGATCGTGAGCGTGATCGGATGGTGGCGACCGAGACGCTTCGTCACGCCCGGCAGCGTGACGTCGATCGGCTGAAGAGCGAGGGCGGCTCCGGCGAGCCTCTTCTCGGCGGCCTCGAAGCAGGCCGAGAGCGTCTCTTTCACCTCGTTGAACCGTCGGCCGCCGGCCGGCTTGTCGGCGGCCGCGAGTTCGCCGAGCAGTTTCTGCACGGCCTTCAGCCGCCCCGCCTTCGCGCCGAGGAATTCGATCCTCGCCGCCTCGAGCGAAGCATTGTCGGCCGCAGCGGACATGGCGGCGGAGGCTTCGGCGAGCAACCGCTCGACCTCGGCGGTGAACCGACGCGCGGCGTCGCCCGCGGCTGTCTTCACGCCGGCATGTCCGTCAGCGGAGTTGTCGTCTTCGGGGGCGTTGTCGTCGGTAGCCACAGGCCTGCAGCCTCGCGGAGCCAGAAACCGGCCCAAAAGCCGGAACACAGCAGCCGGAAATGGCGTCAGGCCACGGCCGCCGGCGCCGGCAGGCCGAGCGCCTTCCGTACCTGTTCGACGACCGCGTCGAATCCCGTCGGGTCGTAGACGGCCATCTGCGCGAGCGTGCGACGGTCGAGCTCCGATCCGATCTTCTCGAGCCCGGCGATGAACTGGCTGTAGCGGATGCCCCGTTCGCGGACGGCGGCGTTGATCCGCACGATCCAAAGCCGCCGGAAGTCTCGCTTCTTCCGCCGCCGGTCGCGACGGGCGAACACGCCCGCGCGGATGATCGATTCCTTTGCCGTGCGAAGGAGGCGGCGGCGGCCGCCGACCGATCCTTTCACCCGCTTGAACAGCCGCTTCTTGGCCCGCAGCCGGGGGACGACGCTCTTCGTACGCATGGTTCAGCCTTTTCCTTTGGTTTTGGGGTCAGTAGCTGTAGGGCCCGAGCGCCTCGGCGATCTTCGCCGTGTCGACCGGGGCGAGGACGCGGGTGCCTCGGAGGCTCCGGCGGCGCTTGGCGGTGAGCCGCACCTGGAGATGGCTCGTGCCCGCCTGGCGGTGCTTCACCTTTCCCTTGGCGGTCAGGCGGAAACGCTTTTTCACTCCCTTGTGAGTCTTTTGCTTTGGCACGGCTCGGCTCCTGGAAATCTGTCGGCTTGGTTCGGTTTGGTTTGGAGTATGAAAATCTATCTCGGGGAGAGCGTGCACACCAGACGGCGGCCCATTTGCTGCGGCGGGGCCTCGACTTTGCCCACCGGTTCGAGCTGCTCGAGGATGTTTTTCATCACCCGCTGCCCCTCGTCGATGTGGGCAAGCTCACGTCCGCGGAACACGACCGAGACGATCACCTTGTCCTTGTGCTGCAGGAATCCCTTCGCCTGATTCACCTTGAACTCGATGTCGTGCTCGCCCGTCTTGGGACGAAGTCGGATCTCCTTGATCTTCGTGTGGTGAACGTGGGTCTTGTGCTGCTTCTTCTTTTGCTGGTACTTGAACTTGCCGAAGTCCATGATCCGGCAGACCGGCGGGGACTCGTTCGGCGCCACCTCGACCAAGTCGAGACCGGCCTCCCGCGCCCTGTCGAGCGCCTCGATCGTCGGGATCACTCCCAGTTGGGCGCCCTCATCGGAGATCACCCGCACCGGCGAGATCCGGATCTGCTCGTTGATGCGATGCTGCTTCTCGATGGCTCACGACTCCGGTGGACGACGACGAGAATCCGCAAGCCGGATCCGCATCTCGCTCCGTCGGCCGAGAAACCGAGATATCAGGATGTCGGCCGGCCTCCCGTGGAAATACCGCCAGTGGGGGCCGTTGGAGCGGACGGTACTATCCTCTCGAACACGGGGGGCCGTCAAGGCGCGGGCCCCGTTTTCGGGTTCAAACCGGCCATGAAATCCGCATCCGCCCGGCCGAACCGGTCGGCGAATCGACGCTCGACCGTGAAAGTCACGGCAGTCCGGCTCCCCCGCCCGTCCTCCACGAGATAGTGCCGCCATTCGAGCGGCACCCCGTCGACCGTGCCCTCGGACACGACCCGTAGCGCCCTCCCGGCCGACTCGGCGGAGGGCTGCTCTTCGGAGGCGGTGAAGCGGTCGAGCCGACCAGCGAGCGACCGTTCGATGTCGCGGCGGAACGCCTCGATCGACATGCCCGCCTCGCCCGGCGGCAGCGGCAGCACCGTGCACTCGGCGAGGAGCGCCCCGTCGTCCACCATTCGTAGCACGAGTCCTCGTGCATCGTCGGCGACAGCCCGCCAACGGGCGTCGTGGATGAGCGCGAAGCGTCGATCCGGGTCCTGGAAACGGAGCGAACGGCGTGGGGCGGTGCGTTGGCCGTCGAGCACGCGGGCCCACGCCGCCTCCATACCCGACAGCACCGCGGCGTCGGCGGCGGGAACGGCCTGCGACCCCTCGGCGGGCCGACGAGCCATCTGGAAACTCGCCTCGCATTCGAACCCGGGCGACACGTGCCCGGCGAGGCGTTTTTCCCGGAGACGGACGACGCCGCTCTTGATCCGCCGGCCGGCGGCGTCGAGTTCGTAGCTGCCGTCGACGCGGATCGTCGTGGGGACGCCGTCCACGGCACCGTGCACGGTGCCAGTGACGAGCAGTTTCGCCGATCCTTCGGAATCGGCCGCCGGTTCGACCCGCGCGAGCAGGGGGCCTGCCGCCGCCGGGTCGGGCGAGTCGCCAGTCGGGTCCGCCTTCTGATCGTCAACCGGACGGCCCACGGTGTCGATCACGAGAAGGGCCGCCACGAGTTCGCCCGATGGCCGCCATTCCGCCGAGGCCGAGTCGGCCGGCGGCAGGAGCTGGTCGAGGAGCAGCGGGTCGAACGCGATGGCCAGCAGCTCCGACTCCTCGCGGGTGAGGAGAGCATCAGGGGCGAAATGCGTTACCGTCGGGGAGCTGGCGACCACGAGCGTGGTGGTCGCCGGGGCGAGCGACCGGCGGGCGTCGCCGTCGCGATCGAGTGAGAGCTCCGAGGCGGCCGAGAAGAAGTGCCTGACGCCGCGGGCATCTCTCGGTGGTGCGGCCGCGACGGCTTCGGCCGGATTCGCCTCCGCGACCGCTTCCAGGAAGTCGAGCCGGGCGGCGGCGTTGAACGGCCGACGGACCTCGCCGCTGTCGTCGCCAGTCGGGGCGAAGAGTTCGCCACGGGCTTCCATCTTCACCCGAACCCGCTCCCAGCGGCCGAGCGAAGGCGACGACTCTTCCTCTTCCCCCGCGGCCCAGGCTGGGGGCATCGCGGCCGCGCACGCCACAACGAGTGCGAGGCCCGCCTTTCCCAGAGATCCCTTCAGGCCGGCCGTACCGGGTCCCTGCTTCAGAGCTGTTTCCATTCCATGAGAAATCGGCTTTCCAGGCCCCGCGTACCAAGTGTCCATGCGCGAAAAGCGGGAAGGATGGGTGGTTTCGGGGGTATTTCGGGCCGATTGGACGGGCGGCAGGAAAAAAACTGAAGCCGGCGACGGTACGGCAGAACCACTCCTTGGGACGCCGCGTATAACTCTGGCGTTCGCGAGGAAGACTGGGGATCACGGACGTCCACAGGCAACCTGGAGGTGTGTCATGCAAATCAATCATCAAATGAATGCCGTGAACGGAATCCGGCTGTTCAGGGAATCCGCGACCGGCTCGACCACGGGCGGTGGTTTCGACGTTGCCAAGGGCTTCGGGGGCGACG
>JBIIOJ010000224.1:0-5587 GCA_044337015.1 Pirellulales bacterium | reverse complement strand
GGGGGAACCCTTCGAGAGCCGGACGAGTCCGGGATAAGCCCAGCCTCCCCGGATGTTCGTGAAGCTGCCGATGTGGCTCATGACGCGGCCGAACTCGTCGGGCCGGTGCCAGGCGACGCTGAAGCTGCAGATGCCGCCCGACGACATGCCGCAGATCGCCCGCCGCGAGGGGTCGGATGAGATCGACAGGCCGCGGAGGGCGACGGGCAGAAACTCGTCCACGAGGAACCGGGCGTAGCGGTCGCCCATCGAGTCGTACTCGAACGAGCGGTTGCCCCAGGGCTTGCCGCCGGGCCGGGCGGCGGGCACCGTGCCCGGCGAGACGAACACGGCCACCGTCACCGGCATGGCCCGACGGTGGATGAGCTCGTCGAAGACGACGGGCACGCGGAACGGCCCCTTGGGGTTCTCGTAGGCGTTGCCATCCTGGAACACCATCAGGCAGGCGGGCTCGCCGCGGTCGTATTGGGCGGGGACGTAGACCTTGTAGTCCCGCACCGTGCCGGGAAAGAGGCTCTTGTCGGCGGCCGAGTCGGCCGTGAACGTGCCGGTGGTGACCGTGCCACGCGGCACGGCGGCCGCCGTCGCGGCCATCGCCATGAGCGACAGTGCGACACCCGTGCGGAAGATGAAGGCGGTAATCATGTCCTGGCTCCTCGGCTGCAGGGGTAATCTACTGCCCGGAGCATGCAGCGGTCGATGATTCTCGTCGAGCGCCC
Source organism: Pirellulales bacterium (assembly GCA_044337015.1). Classification (GTDB taxonomy): domain Bacteria; phylum Planctomycetota; class Planctomycetia; order Pirellulales; family UBA1268; genus UBA4655. The sequence goes on along the minus strand of JBIIOJ010000224.1, from coordinate 4,868 downwards.
GCCGCACCCAGGCCGCGACGGTGACCCGCTCACGACGGGCAAGCCTCTGGATCTCCGCCAATTCCAATGCGAAGCAAAGCGTCGGCTGAACCTTCACCGGCATTCTGGCCCACGAGTCGGCGATGCAGGCGACCGCTATCATGAAGCTGCCTGGATGGAGTTTTTCGTCATGAACCGTCTGCTCCTCGCTGTCGCTTGCCTGGCTGCCGCCTCGATCACTTCCGCGGCCGAAGCCCCGCTGAAGGTGCTGTTTCTCGGCGACAAGGGGCATCACCAGCCGGCGGCGCGTTTCGCGCAACTCCAGCCGGCGCTCGCGCCGCGTGGCATCGAGTTCGTTTACACCGACAGGGTCTCCGACCTCGATCCCAAGGTGCTCGCCGCCTACGACGTGCTCGCCGTCTACGCCAACATCGACACGCTGCCGCCCGAGGGCGAGGCCGCGATCCTCGACTTCGTCCGCAACGGCAAGGGCGTCGTGCCGCTCCACTGCGCGAGTTTTTGTTTTCGCAATTCGCCCGCCTGGATCGACCTCGTGGGCGCGCAGTTCCAGAAGCACGGCGCCGGCGAATTCCGCACGGTGAACGTCTCGCCGAATCATCCGATCATGCAGGGCTTCGGCGGCTTCAAGAGCTGGGATGAAACCTACGTCCACACCAAGCACAACGACCGCGGCCGCACGGTGCTCGAGGAGCGGGTGGAGGGCGACAGCCGCGAGCCCTGGACCTGGGTCCGCCAGGAAGGCAAGGGCCGCGTCTTCTACACCGCCTGGGGCCACGACCAGCGTACGTGGGCCCATCCCGGCTTCCACAATCTCGTGGAGCGCGGCATCCGCTTCGCGGCGGGCCGTGATCCGGCCGCGGCGGGCGACTACGTCGATCATCCTGCGATGACGAAGCCTCCGGCCGGTCTCAAGCCCTTCGAATACCAGGAGGCGAAGGTCGCGTTTTACTCGCCCCCCGGCCACGACCCGACGAAGAAAAACGAGCCGCTCTCGCAGATGCAGAAGCCCCTCGACCCCGAGGAGTCGAGGAAGCACATGATCACGCCCGAGGGGTTTAGGATCGAACTCTTCGCGAGCGAGCCGCTCCTCGTCGGCAAGCCGCTGGCGTTTGCCTTCGACGCCGACGGCGGCATCTACGTGGCCGAAAGCGTCGATTACCCGAACGACCTGATCGAGCCGGCAAAGGAAGATCCGGCCGCCCCGGTGGAGGGCCACGACCGGATCGTGAAGCTCACCGACACCGATGGCGACGGCACGGCCGACACGCGCGAGGTCTTCGTGGAAAACCTCTCGATCCCTACGAGCATGCTCGCCCACGACGGCGGCCTCATCGTGGCGATGGCACCGAACACGTGGCACTTCAAGGACACCGACGGCGACGGCCGTGCCGACGCCCGCACGCTGCTCTTCACCGGCTGGGGCACGGGCGACACGCACTCCGGCCCGAGCCACCTTACCTGGGGCCTCGACGGCTGGGTGTATGGCATGGTGGGCTACTCCGGGTTCGCCGGAAAGGTGAGGGACGAGGCGCTCCAATTCAAGAGTGGCTTCTTCAGGTTCACGTCCGACGGCTCGAAGCTCGAATACCTCCGCAGCACCAACAATAATTCCTGGGGCTTCAGCTTCAGCGAAGAAGGGCTCGTCTTCGGCTCGACGGCCAACGGCAATCCCAGTGAACACATGCCGCTGCCCAACCGCGTCTACGAGCGCGTCCGCGGCTGGAGCGCCACTACGCTCGGGGGCATCGCGGGCAGCCCCGAGATGGAACTCGCGCCCAGGGTCACGGGCGACGGCACCGTCGTGATTCGGCAGGTCGACCACCACGGCCACTTCACGGCCGCCGCCGGCCATCGGCTCTACACCGCGCGGGCCTATCCGCGGGAATACTGGAACCGCACCGCGTTCGTATGCGAGCCGACGGGGCACATCGTGGCCACGTTCGAACTCATGCCTATAGGCGCCGCCTTCCGCAGCCGGATGGCCTGGGACCTGGCCGCCAGTGATGACGAGTGGACCGCCCCGATCCAGGCCGAGATCGGCCCCGACGGCCAGGTGTGGGTGATCGACTGGTACAACTTCATCGTTCAGCACAATCCCACGCCCGCCGGCTTCGAAACGGGCAAGCGCGGCGCCTACGTCACGCCGCTCCGCGACAAGGTGCACGGCCGCATCTGGAGGGTGGTGCATGGCGCCGCCCCCTCCACCGCGAGGAAGTCGCTCGCGGGCGCCTCGGCCGACGAGCTCGTCGCGGCCCTCGCCGACGACAACATGTTTTGGCGGGAGCGGGCCCAGCGCAAGCTCGTCGAGCGGGGTGCGAGCCGCCCCGACGGCGGCCGCGACGTCGTACCCGCGCTCATCAAGCTCGTCGAGAATTCGTCCGTCGATGCGATCGGCCTCAACCCCGGCGCGATCCACGCGATCTGGACTCTCCGGCAGTTGGGCGCGCTCGAAGGGCCGCAGGCCGATTCGGTCGCCGTGGCCCGCGTGCAGTCGGCACTCCTGCACCCGTCAGCCGGCGTCCGCATGAACGCCGTGAAGGCGCTGCCGCGCGACCCCAAGGCGTTGCGCACGTTGGCCAGCTCCGGCCTCGGCGCCGATGCCGCGCCGCTCGTGCGGCTGGCCGTGCTCGAAGCGCTCGGAGAATGGGCTCCTTCGCCCGAGGCAGCCACGCTCGTGACGACCATGCTCGCCGACCCGCGCACGCTCGCCGATCCCGCCCTCGCAGACGCGGCCACGAGCGCCGCAGCCGTCCAGGCGGCAGGCGCGATGCCCTGGCTTGTTTCAGCGCAGCTGGCCGACGTGAAGCCGTCGCCGGCCAGGCTCACGCTCGTCGAGCGCGTGGCCGAGCACGTCTCCCGCGGGGCGGAAGGCGCTGCCGTGGCCGCCGTGCTCGTGCGGCTCCCCGAAGCACCGCAGCCGATCGCCATCGCCGCGATCGCGGGACTGGTCCGCGGCTGGCCCAAGGGCACGCCTGCCGCGTTCGGCCCCGAGGCCGATGCGGCCCTCGTGAAGCTCGTCGACACCCTGCCGGCGAACGTGCAGGGGCAGGTGGTCACGCTCGCGCAGCACACCGGCTCCACCGCGCTCGACTCACGGATCGGGCGGATCAGCGACGTCCTCGTGGCCAGCATCGACGACGCGAACGCACGGGACGCCGATCGCATCTCCGCGGCCGAGCGGCTCGTACAGCTGCGGCCGGCCGACGCGAAGATCGTCGATCTCGTCATGCAACGGGTCGGTGGCAGGTCGAGTCCTGAAATGTCTGCCGGCCTGATCGCGGCGCTCGGCAGTTCTTCGGCCGCCGAGGCCCCGGCGGCAATCCTCGATCGACTTGCGTCGTTCACTCCGCCGGTCCGCGACATGGCGGTGCGCACGATCCTCGCCAACCGCGACTGGGCGGCGGCGCTCGTCGACCGGCTGGAGAGGCGGCAGGTGAACCTCGGCGACATCCCGATCACGGAGCGCACGAAGCTCACTGGTCATCCGGATCACAAGGTGCGTGACAAGGCGAAAAAGATCCTGGCGGCCGGTGGCGGCCTGCCGAGCGCCGACCGCCAGAAGGTGATCGACGAGATTCTGCCGGTGGTGAGTCGGGGCGGCGACGCGGCCCGCGGGAAGCTCGTCTTCAAGGAGCAATGTGGCAAGTGCCACATGCATTCGGGCGAAGGGGGCAAGGTGGGCCCCGAGCTCACCGGCATGGCCGTGCATCCGGCCCACGAACTCCTGATCCACATCCTCGATCCCAACCGCTCCGTCGAGGGCAACTACCGTGCCTACACCGTCACCACCGACGATGGCCGCGTGACCACCGGCCTCCTCGCTGCCGAGAGCAAGACTGCGATCGAGATCGTCGACGCCGAGGGCAAGCGGGTGGCGATCCAGCGGAGCGAGATCGACGAATTCCAGCCCTCGCCAAACTCGCTCATGCCGGTGGGCTTTGAAAAGCAGATCAAGCCCGAAGGCTTCGCCGACCTGCTCGCGTTCCTCACGAAGCGGGGGAAGTACGTGCCATTGTCGCTCGAGAAGGTGGCGACCGCCGTGAGCACGAAGGGGATGTTTTACAGTCAGGACAACGACGTCGAGCGACTCGTGTTCCCCGATTGGGGCCCGAAGACATTCCAGGGCGTGCCCTTCATGCTCGTCGATCCGCAGGGGACCCGTGTGCCCAACGTCGTCATGCTTCACGGGCCGCAAGGCTATCTCCCGCCGGAGATGCCAAAGAGCGTGTCGCTCTCGGTGGGCTCGCCGATCAAGGCGCTCCACATCCTCGGTGGCGTCGCCGGCTGGGGCTTTGGCGGTAGTGGCGGGGGCTCAACGTCGATGATCGTGCGGTTTACCTATCAAGACGGCAAGATTGAGGATCACTCGCTCGTCAACGGCGAGCACGTGGCGGACTACATCCGTCGCGTGGACGTCCCCAAGAGCGAGTTTGCCTTCGACCTCGAGGGACGGCAGCTCCGCTCGCTGATGGTGGTGCCGCAGCGGCCCGATCCGATCGTGTCGATCGCTCTCGTGAAGGGCAACGACGCCACCGCCCCGATCGTGATGGCGCTCACGGCCGAGATGCCCTGACGCTCGGCCGACGGCGCGTCCAAGGGCCTTTGGGAGTTCCGCCAGAACGGACGCGGTTCACCCTGCGGCGGAGCGTGAGAGTGACCCCCTCCCCAAATCCTGACCCAGGTCTTGTGAGAGAATCCTCGTGCCCCTGGTGGGGCTGGAAAGGGTTCTCGGATGAAGAATCGACGCAGTGCAGAGCAGATCGTGGGCCTGCTTCGGCAGGCTGATGTGGACCTTGGGAAGGGTGCGACCGTCCCCGATGTCTGCCGACGGCTGGGTATCAGCCAGCAGACGTACTACCGCTGGCGAA
>JBIIOJ010000223.1:0-5598 GCA_044337015.1 Pirellulales bacterium | reverse complement strand
CGGTGTAGTCGATGCCGATCTGCTTCATCTCCACGCCGTTGGGAGTGGAGATCGGATTGACGATCGGCCGCTCCTTTTCCAGCTTGTCGACCGTGACGGCCGGGTCGTCGAACCGCACGAGCTGCAGTTCCACGGCGAATGCCGACAGCGGCACGGCGAACGCCGCCAGCGACACGGCGAACGCCGACAGCGGCATCAGGGCGACGAGCAGCGTGAGCACGCTCGGGCGGGAAACGGGACTGTAAAAATGACCGCGTGTGTTCATGTCAATGCGTGTAGATGAAGAGCATGAGGTTCGTGGCCCACTGGTACATCACCTCCCGCTGGCGATTGTCGCCGCCGTGGCCGATGCCTTCGCCGATCGGATTGGAGGCGCTCGGCGGGGAGCTGATCTCCCATCCGCAGCCGTCGTCGTTGGGGCTGAAGATGACCGCCGGGCGGTTCGCGAGCGCGAAGTACTGCCAGAAGCGGTTTTCGAAATCCGCCTCGCCGGGCCACGGGGTGGGATAGATCATCTTGAAGGCGTCGGCGATCACCGGATCGTCCTTGAGCACCAGCTTCGGCTCGCTGCCCGGGATCATCTTCCCGACCTCCGGCCGCACGCTCTCGGTGAACGGGCTGCCGCGGAGGTAGCAATCGTCGAGGAAGAGCGTGCCGCCGCGCTCAAGCCACCGCTTCATGTTCTCGGTCTCCTTCTCGTTGAAACCCCAGCGGGTGTGGGAGGTGAGGTAGACCACCGTGTGCTCGAACAATTCATCCGTCGCCACGTCGAGCCCCGGCTTGCCGTCGTAGATCGGCAGGTCGGTCCGCTTGTTGACCTGGTAGAGCATGTAGGGCAAGGCCGTGGGGTCGGTGTTCCAGTCGACGCCCTGCATCGCCGGCTTGATGCCGCGAACGCAGATCTTGTTGCGCTTGTCCTGCTCGTCGGCGGCGCCGCGGGCCACGGCCTCCTCGGCGCTGACCTCCGTGCTGTTGAGCCGGCTCGCGCGATCCGCCCAGCTCTGCGCGGTCGCGACCCGGGGAAGAAGCAGCAGGACGACCAGGGGCAGGAGTCTCATTCGGATTCTCCGCTCAAGAGATTGAAATAATCGGCCATGGCTTCGTCGCCGCCGCCGGGGGTGGTTTCGGAACCCGTTCCGACCTTCAGCGGCTGCTTGTCGACCGGCTGGTTCGTCTCGGTCCGCACCGTCTTCGAGGCCTCGATCAACAGGTCGGTGGTCCGCTTCACCTTCTGCAGGCCGCCGAGCAGTGCCGCGCCGCCGAAGCCGAACTGCTGCTCCACGAAGCCGGCGAGATCCGGACGCACGACCACGATCTCCACCGGCGGCGACCGGCCGGCGCCGGGGCCGGTTTCGGTGTTGTTGTCCTTCGCGACGAGCGTGATGGTGATGCGATCGCCGGGGGCGAGCGGCGGATCGAGCGTTTTGAACATGTCGGCAAAGCGGCCCTTCACCAGATCGCGGGCGGGCTCGATGCGGCGGGGCACGCCGCCCTGCCGGGGCGACCGGCCGAGCAACGCGTCGACCGTGTCGATCGTGTACTCGAGATTCACCTCCGCCACGGCGAAATCATCCTCGGCCGTCCAGTTGAGCAGGAACGCGGCCGCGGCGTCTTCGTACAGCGTGAGGCGGCGATTCTTGAGGGCAAGCTTGACGGTGGGCGGCTGATCCTGGACGACGGCCAGGTCGAACGCGACGGGCTCGGCCATCTCGAATCCGGGCCCCAGGGCGCCGGTGAGGTGGATCGTCGCCCGGTCGGGCTTCGAGAGCGTGAAGCCGAAGTGGGCGAAGCGGCCGCTGATCGAGAGCACCTGCTTGGAGCCGTCGGCCCATTGCACGTAGCACAGCTCCGGATGCAGGTCGGTGGTCGCCCCGAAGCTCACGAGCACGGTCGTTCCCGCCAGGCCTGCGACCTTCGGCAGCCGGCCGGTGAGCGTGCGGGAGGGCTGGCCGGTGTAGGAGGGGGGCGAGAGCTCGAAATTGATCGCGTTGATCTCCGGCAGGTCGTCCACGAGCACGCGATGAGGCTTGCTGCGACGGCCGCCGTATTCGAACTCGTAGCTGAAGGAATCGACGGTCGGATCGACCGTGAACGCCGCCACGCCGTCGGTCAAGGGCAGCGACGTCGCCTCCTGCTTTCCGCCCTCGAGATCCGCGCGGTGGAGCACGATCTCCCGGCGCCGGGCCCCGACGGCCTCCACGCGCAATTCCACCGGCCGTCCGCGCACGATGGCCACGTCGCCCGGGCTCACCCTGAGCGCGACAGGGAAGAGCGTGTCGAGCACCGCCGCGTAGGCGTCGCGCAGCCGCGCCACGCGATCCTGGATCGCGCCGCCCGCGAAGATCGCCAGGAGCACGATGGCCGCGATCACCACGGCCGCCGAGAGCAGCAGCCGCTTCGTGCGGCGCAGATCGAGAAGCGACCGTGGGTCGAACCCCGCGAGGCGGGTAGCCGTGCGGTCGAGCAGGATCGAGACGAACTCCGGTGAATACCCCGACGGGCGGCCGGCGGCGCGGGCCGCCTCCTCGCCGAGCTGCAGCGAGCCGATGAGCTGGTTGTCGAGCCCGCCCCCGCCCCCGAGCGACTCGTGGAGCGATTCGATGAAGACCGCCTCCCGCTCCAGTTTCACCCGCCGCAAAAGAGGCGGGATCATCCAGACGAGGCTGGCCACGAGTCCGGCGACCGCGGCGACGACGAACAGGATCACGAGCGGCCACGGCGGCAGCTCGAACGCCCAGTCGAGCAGGAACCAGACGAGCAGACTGCCGGGAAGCGCGAGCACGGCGAGGGCCAGGCCATGCAGCACCGACCACCGCCAGCGGAAGCCGCCGAACCGCCGCACGACGCGGCGGAGCGATTCGAGTTGGGGAGGACGGCCGGACATCAGACCATTCCCCTCCTTTTTCGCAGCCAGCAGTCGAGGCAGACCAGGCCGATCAGGGCCGCCATCGTGAGCGGCAGGTTCCAGAACGTCACGACCACCTTCTCGGCCTTGCGGGTCGGGGTGAGATCGATCGCCTGCGCGAGCGCCGCCGCCTCTTCGGCGCCGAAGGCCTTGCCCCCCGTGACCGCGGCGAATTCGGCCATGGCCCCGGGGTTCGCCCGCGGCTCGTCGAGTTCCTCGAGGCCGTTGCCGGCGAGGATCGTTTCCGTGGCCGTCTTGTCCTTGTGCGTCACGTCCACCTTCCAAGCCCCGGCCTCGTCGAGCGAGACCTCGTATTCGTAGAGCCCCGGCGTGTCGCGTCCGTCGCGGGGAAGATACTGCGTGACCTTGCCGCCCGGGCTCGTGATCTTCACCCGCACGTCGGCATTGCGGACGGGCCGATAGACCGCATCGAGCAGACGGGTGGAGAGCCTGATCGTCTTGCCGACCTCGGCCGTGGAATCGAGCCGCGCGACCTGCGGGCGATCCGGCTGCAGCCGCGGATCCGGGGCGATCGCCCGCACGACGTTGCCCCAAAACTTGCGGAAGTAGTCCTCCCCCTCCGCCGGCCGCATCATTTCCCAGCGCCAGGTCGTGTCGGCGGAGAGCCCGAGCACCTGGCCGCGGCCGACGTTCTGCAAAGCGATCACGGGCATCGGCCCCTCGGGAAGCTCCCGCACCGCCAGCAGGCTCGCGCTCGGCTTGACCGTCCCGACGCGGTTGTTGCCGTCGAGCGTGGGCAGGTCATACCAGGCGTCGCGATTGGCGGCCGAATCCACCTCGAGCCGCATGATGGGATGGCTCAGGCCCGCGACCGTGGGGGTGATGCGGAACGGCTTGTCGACCTGCGGTTCCTTGGTGGGCTCGATCTGGAACGGGGCGAGCCGGGCGAGGGCGGAATCCTGATACTGGCCGGCGGCGTAGACGCTGCGGCCGCCGAGCATGACGAGGCCGCCGCCGCGGCGGCTCACGAAATCGGCGAGCCACTGCATCTTCGTCTCCGCCGTGTCGCCCCCCTCCCGGAAATACGTCCGCGGGATGTCGCCGAGGATGATGACGTCGTACTTGCACAGATCGGCCTCGGCGTTCGGCAGGCCGTCGCCGGCGTTCTTGTGGTACATCGCGCCCTGCGCGTACCAGCCACCCTTGGGCATCATCGTCAGGAAGGCGGCCTCGACCACCGGATCGCGGGCGATCCACTGGCCGAGGATCTTCCGCTCGTCGCGCGGGATGTCGAGATAGAGAAGGCGGATCTTCGCATCGAGCACACTGACTCGTTGCTCGGCCACCTGGAGGCTTTCGCTGACGGCGTTCCGTACACCGTCGACCACCACCCGGTACGTCTTCTCCCCAGCCTTGTCGGGCTTGACCACGAACGAGATCTCGACCGGCTCGTCGCCGAGGGCCACGTTTTCTCGCACAGCGATCGGTTCATCCCTGCCATCCTCCACGAGTCGCACCCTGACCTTCTGCTCGCCGAGCTGGTTGGCGGTGATCGTGGAGTCGATCCGCAGCTCGTCGCCGAGCCGCACGTACGGTGAGCCGGCGTTGATCCGCACCCGCGCGAGCTTGGGAGCGGTGTCCGAGCCGAACACCACGGGGAACACCGGCAGTGGTCGGGCGGCGAGCAGCGGGGCGAGCAACTCGCCGCGGTCGCCGGCGGTGTCGTTGCCGTCGGTCAGGGCGACGACGGCCCGCAGGTTGTTTTCCGTGCGGGCGGTTTCTGCGATCGACTCGATGAGGCGGGTCGGACGGTCCGGCTTCGCGGCGGGATCGGACGGCCGCAGCTTCCAATCGAAGTCGTGACGGACCACGTCGGCCTTCGAGCCGACCGCCCGCGTCAACTGATCGGCGAACTTCCGGGCGGCGGCGAGCCGCGTCTCGCCATCGACGTCCTCGAGCCCCATGCTGGCGGAGGTGTCGGTGAGCACCGCGACGGTGGGCCGCAGGCTGCGTTCGACGGTGAGGCGGGCCTCCAGCTGGCAGAGCATGAGGAGGATCAGGGCGAATCCCGCCAGCCGCACCGCCGCGAGCGACAGCCGCGTCGTCCACGTCGCGACCGTCTGCGGCAGGAAATTGAGGGCCGCCATGGCCAGGCCGACCGTGGCGAGCAGCACGATCGCCCAGAGCGGCAGCGGCGATGCGGCCCGCCACGCCCATTCGCTCGCGCGGGCGATCGACCCGGCGTCGTCGATTCCCAGGAGCCAATAGATGGGCGTCATGCGTTCGCCTCGCGGGCCCGGTTTTTTTCGCGGCGGGCATTGAGGAGATAGCCGGTGAGCGCCTCCGCCACGAACGCGGCGAGGAGCAGCCACACCAAGAGCCCGCGGAACTCGCGTCCCGTCACACCCAGGCTGGCGGTCTGCTCGGGCTCGATGACCTGCACCGGGCAGCCGAGCCACTCTGCCAACTGACCGGCCTCGGCCCGCGCCATCTCGCTCTCGCGGGGGTCGGGATGAACGATGATGTTGCGGGTGTGCCCGCCCGCTGCCCCCGCCACGCGGGGCTTGTGCAGTTGATAGTTGCCCGCCGGCAGCGGCGGGATCAAGACGGTCTGTCGCTCCGTCACCGGCAGCCGCAGCGGATCGCCCTCCGGGCGGGTGAGCGCAAGCTCCGTGGCGAACGCGAATCCGGGCTCCGAAACGTCGAGCGCGGCGGGCGTGAGGGCGACGAGA
>JBIIOJ010000222.1:0-5620 GCA_044337015.1 Pirellulales bacterium | reverse complement strand
ACTCGAACTACGCCACCACCTGGCACTTCAGCCGCGGCGACGTGGTCTCCGGCACGGGCGGCACCATTCCGACCAATGCGAACGGCGTCGCGACCGACCCGGGCAAGTGCCCGCTCGACGGCGACGGCCCGCTCTCGGAGAAGAAGATCGGTGGGGCCTCGTGCAGTCGCGACCGGATCGCGCTCATGGGATCGTCGCGAAACGGTGACGCCACCGATGCCGACGTCGATGCCACGATGCTCGGCGTGTTCAACACGTTCTTCGGGGCGGATCAGAAGGTCGTCTCCAGCGGTGCATTTCTCGTCGAGTCGTTCACCGACGGCATGAACTGCATCCTGCCGACGGCCCTCGGCGGCCAGACCGGGTCGACGGGCACGAAGACCTCGACGGGCGAGCTCATCCACGAGCTCAACGACATCGTCCCGCACCACAACTCCCGGAAGACCGACGTCACGGCCGGCTCGGCCACCGCGACGCTCATGACCGGCGGGTATGCCCAGATGCTCTTCGCCGACGGCCACGTGGCGAAGGTCACCGACGAGGGTGGCTACGACGGCAGCACCACGGTCACCGCGACCGCGGTTGGCCAGCCGGACGGCTGGATCGGTGCGTTTAAGACCGACCCGTCGGCGCTGACGTCGTCGTCGGTGGCGTTCGGCATCAACAAGGGTGCCTTCGACGAAGTCCGCGAGTTGATCTGGGTTCGCCAGCTCGGCAACTCCGGCGGCGGTGCCGGCGGCGGCGCGAACGAATAGTCGGGTCGCCTGACTGAAGTTCATGCCGACAGTTTATTCCCACGCTGCGGCCGCCCTCGGGCGGCCGCAGCCTTTTGGTCGCTTCCTACCGTCGATCCCATTTGTCTCGATGCTATGCTCGACTCGTCGTTCGCCTCGCCTCCCCTTCCCCGCTCCGCCCCACGCATGGCATCGATCGCATCGCTCCCTCCGGCCGAAGCGGCTCCGAAGCTGAGCCGCAGCCTCCGCGCCCAGATCGTGGCGACGCTGCTCGGGGGCACGCTTTTGATCTGCGCGATCCTGGCGGGCTGGCTCTGGAAGCAGCCCCTCTTCGCAGCCCTTCCCGCGATGGCCGCGATCCTGCTTCTGGCCGGACCGCTCGTGGCGTCGGCCGCAGGCGATCTCCTCCGGGGCAAGGCCGGGATGAACGCGCTCGTGGCCCTGGCCGTGATCGGCGCGATGTCCACGGGGCAATACGTCGAGGCGGCGGCTGTCGCCTTCTTCATGATCGTCTCCTCGCTCATCGAGCGGCGGACCGCCGCGGGGGCCGAGGCGAGCATCGAGTCGCTGATTCGCTTGGCGCCCACGAAGGCGAGCCGGCTCGTGGTGGCGGGGGCGGCCGGCGAAACTTCGGAGCCGTTCCGCGAGGAACAGGTCGAGGCCACGTCGCTGCGGCCGGGCGACACGGTCCGCGTGAGGCCGGGCGACACGATCCCCGCCGACGGCCGCGTCGTCCGCGGCGCGAGCACGGTCAACCAGGCGAGCGTCACCGGTGAATCGGTGCCGGCGGAGAAGGCCGCGGGCGACGACGTCTACGGCGGCACGATCAATCTTACGGGCGTGCTCGATATCGAGGTCACGAAGGCCGGTGCCGACACGCTGCTCGGACGCGTCAAGGATCTCATCCTCGAGGCGGAGCGTACCCGCACGCCCATCATGCGGCTCATCGACCAGTACGCCGCCTGGTACACGCCGACGATCCTCATGATCGTCGGCGTCGTGCTCTTCTTCGCCCTCAAGAACGACCCGCAAAACGCCTTCAACAGGGCGATCGCGATGCTGGTGATCGCCTGCCCGAGCGCCCTGATTCTTTCCACGCCGACGGCAATGGTGGCCGGCCTCTCGGCGGCCGCCCGGCTCGGCGTACTCATCAAGAGCGTGGCCACGCTCGAGGCGGCCCGCGGCCTCACCGCGATCGTCTTTGACAAGACGGGCACGCTCACAACCGGCGTGCTCGAGGTCACCAGGCTTTCACCCGCGGAGGGCGTCGAGCCGGCGGCGCTGCTTGCCACGGCGGCGTCGGCGGAGCAGAACAGCCGCCATCCTGTCGCCCGCGCCGTCACCGCGATGGCCCGCCGGGCGCGGGTCGAACTGGCCTCGCCAGACGGCTTCGAAGAAGTTGCGGGCCGGGGAGTTGTCGCCGGATTCGACGAAGGCTCGACGGCAATCTCGACCGTTTTGGTGGGAAGGGCCTCCTGGATCGCGGAGCGGCTTCGCGACCGCGGCGAGCAGGTTCCCGAGGATCTCGCGGCGGACCGATCGGCGGCCGACACCGAAGGGCTCTCGGTGCTGCACGTCGTTCGCGACGGCCGCCTCCTGGGGTGGATCGGCCTCGAGGACAACGCCCGCCCCGAGGCGGCGGGAGCGGTGGACCGGCTCCGCGGCATGGGCATCTCGCGGCTGGTCTTGCTGACGGGCGACCGCACGAGCGTGGCCCGGAGGGTGGCGGGGCAGATGCACTTCGAGGAGTTCAAGGCGGAGGTTCTCCCGCACGAGAAGCTCGAGATGGTCGATGCCCTCAAGCAGGCCGGCCACCGGGTGGCCGTCGTCGGCGACGGCGTCAACGACGCCCCGGCCCTCGCCGCGGGCGATGTCTCGATCGCGATGGGCGCCGCCGGGAGCGACGTGGCGATCCACTCGGCGTCGATCGCGCTGCTCAACAGCAACCTCGACCGGATTCCCTTCCTCGTCGATCTCTCCCGGCGGACGATCGCCGTCATGCGTCAGAACATGGTGATCGGAGGGCTGTTCATCGTGGTCTTCATGTCGCTCGCCGGGGCGGGCCTCGTCTCGCCCGTCTTGGCAGCCCTGCTCCATGTGGTGAGCGGCCTCGCGGTCGTGTTCAATTCGGCGAGGCTCATCCGCTGCGGCGAGGAGATCGAGCAGATCGAGGCGGCCCATCTGCCTGCCGCGGACGCCCTGCCTGCCGCGGACATCGGCGAAGCGGCTGCGTGAACACGGCCGTGTTCCGCGGTCCTCTCAGCCCACGTCGCGGCGCTCGAAAAGCAGCACCGCCAGGGCGAGCGCCGCCGCCGAGAGCGCCACCGCGTAGCCACTCACCAGTCCGAGGTGCGATAGCGGGATCGGCTGCCCCTGCGTGAGCGCATCGGCAGGCCAGAAGAACTGGAAGTCTGGCACGATGGCGGCCAGGGCCGGCTGCAGCCGGCGGCCGAGGGCCGTGAGCGACAAGAAATATTCCCCCACGAGGCCGGCGAGAAAAACGGCGATGCAGACGACGAGCGTGGCAACCCGCCCCAGCCGCGTGGAGGCCGCCACGGCGATCGCCGTCAGGACGACGATCGCCTCGAACACCATCGCCAGGCCGACCCAGAGCTGCGGATTGAAGTCGGTCGCCGGATCCTGCAGCGACCAGGTGCGGTCGATGCACGACACGATGGCCCACGTGACCGTCGCGGCTATGCAAGCCGCGATCGCGAACACGGAGGGGAACGGACGCCGGTAGAGGTAGTTGGCCCCGCCGGCCACCAGCAGCACGACGAGCGTCGCGAGCAGACCGAAGGCGATCACCGGGCCGTCGTAGGTGTCTTCCGCCCGCACCGTGCTCTGCACGCGATGGCGGACCGTGAGGAGGAAGACGACCGCGAGCAGCCAGAAGGCCGTCGCGAGCGCCGCCACGATCCCGAGGAACTTGCCGGCGACGACGATCCATCGTGGCACCGGCTTGCTCACGACCGTGACGACCGTCTTGTTTTCGATCTCGCGGGAAAGGCTCGAGGTGGCGGTAAACGCCGCCATCAGGAGGCCGGAGAGGAAGAGCGTGCTCAAACCGAGATCGACCAGGAGCTTGTTGTCGTCCTCGAGGGTGTAGGCCGCGATGTTGACGTTGAACACGAGGGCCAGGAGGGCCCCGCAGATCAGCACGGCATGGACGGGCTGGCGGATCGATTCGAGAAACGCGTTGCGGGCGATCGTGAGGAGGACCATGGGCGTATCGTAGGTCCCGCGATTGTAAATTTCCCGTGAGCGGCCGACGCCAATCCGGGACGGTACAATCCGGCTGGTGGAACGGGCGTCCGGCCCTCCGCAGGGAATCCCCTCCGACATGTCCGAGAACGCTTCGCCGACCGCCCCGAGTTCCCAACTCGACGCCCCCCGCCCCCGATTCGTCGATGGCCGCGCCAGGTTCGTCGCCCCCGTGCTGCCGGGTGACCCGCTCGTGACCCGGCGGGCCGTCACCGCCGCCTCGATCGGCCTTGCGATCCAGCTAGCGCTCATTGCAGCGTGCGGGCTGGCCGCGCTCTGGGCCGACAGCCAGGCCCTCTACGCTGCCACATGGCACATGGCCGGCGGCCTGCCGATCTGGGTCATGCTGCTCCTGCTGTATCAGCAGCATGAGCAGGAACGGGTGCAGCGTCTGTCTGCAGAAAAACTCTCCGCCGATGCCTCGGCGTCCACCGCGGCGATCTTCGCCAACCTCACCGACGACCTCGACCAGGCCCGCACGCGTCTCGACCGTTTCTATCGCTACGGCCTGCCGGCGGTGAGCCTGCTCGTCGCGATCTACCTCGTGGTCGCCGGCGGCGTCCTGCTCTCCAGGGCGATTTCGGGCAACGTCTCGGACGCCGCCGCGTCGCTCTCACCGCGGTGCAATCCGGTCGGGCTCCTGTTCGTGATGGCCGGCCTCGCCTTCACGGCATTCGTGGGGGGCCGCTGGCTCGCCGGCTATGCCCGTCAACGCGCCTGGCAGCTGCTGCGAGGAGGCTCGAGCTATCTCATGAGCTGCTTCGTCGTGGCCTGCCTGCTCTTCGCCGCCGTGCTGGCGGTCGCCTTCACCGACGACACCCGGTTCCTCGGCTGGGTCGCGGTCGTCATTCCGTCGGTGATGATCGCGGTCGGCTGCGAGATCCTGCTCACGTCGCTGCTCGAGTCGTATCGGCCGAAGGTGCCGGGGGCGATGCCACGGCCGGCCTTCGACAGCCGAGTGCTCGGCCTGCTCACGGCTCCGGGGTCGCTCGGCGGGATGGTCGCCGACCTGATCAATTACCAGTTCGGCGTGGAGGTGTCGCGAAGCTGGCTCTACCGGCTCCTCGGCAGCGCCGTGACGCCGCTGACGATTTTCGGGGCCGGCGTCCTCCTGGCCCTGAGCGGCCTGACGGTCGTGGGCCCCGACGAGCGGGGGGTCGTGCTCGGCTTCGGCGGCATGCGAGGGGAGCCGCTTTCCCCCGGCATCCACTGGAAGTGGCCCTGGCCGATCGAGCGGGTCGAGATGCATCCCGTGGGCCGGGTCCAGGAGATCACCGTGTCGAGTGACCTCGATGGCGGGTCGCGGAATGCCGAGGCGAGGCTCTGGACGGGCGACGGCGACCGGGCCGCGGCGATCGCCCGGGAGTTCTTCCTCACCGCTCCCTCGTCGGCCGACGAGGGAGTGTCGCTCGTCGATGCCGACGTGAACGTGCAGTACACGGTGGCGAACCTGCGGGATTTCCTGGCGGGCTCGGCCGACCCGCGGCGTACGCTCTCGCTCATCGCCGAGCGGGAGGCCTTCCGCTACTTCGCCACCCACGGCATCGACACGCTGCTCGGCCGCGGCCGAACCGACGGCGGAGGCCCGCTCCGTGAGCGGATCCAAGCCGAGGCCGATCAGG
>JBIIOJ010000421.1:0-5626 GCA_044337015.1 Pirellulales bacterium | reverse complement strand
CAGTGATGCGGGCGAGGGCACGTCAAGCGAACGAATCACTGGTATTTGCGATTCTTCCGTATTTCGTAGTCATCCCGATACTTGTGGTCGTGATTGGCACTTGGAAATGATGTGTTGGGGCCTTCGTCCCGTCCACGCCCGACGCGCTGCCCGATAGCCGCTGGCAGATCAGTGCCTGGCTGGTGCCTGCCGGGCCGGCGAGACTGGCGGCGGCTGAAGAGGAAGGCGTCCTGACGGCAGGCCGTCGTCAAAGACGGCACACGTTCTTTCTTCGCACCTGGCCGAGCCCGGCTGGCGAAGATCGGCCGAGAACTCCGATCCCTTGACAGTGGGGTCCCCCATAACGAGGGGAAAGTGAGGTCGCAAAACGATGGATTCGCTCGCTATGGCGATACGGACGGTGCGTTGGGCATGGCTGCTCGCCGCGGTCATGCAGGTCGTGGGAATGCTGGGTGATCAACGGCTCGCCCGAGCGGCCGATCTCGGCACCTATCCGGCATGGACGACGTATGGGCTGACCGAAGCGCTGATCATGGGCCGCGGCAATCAGGCGGCCAACCAGCCGCTGCTCGTGGAGGTTGGCAACCCGGACAACGTGCTGCTCTCGGGCAACAACCTCCAATTTCCCTTCGGGGGCGGCATTCGCGCCTTTTACGGCGCACGAAATCCTGATCTGAATGGCTGGGAGATCGGGTACTTCGGGCTCTACGGCCAGTCCGCCAGTTCGACCGCGAGCCTGCGCGGTGACGGGCAGTTTCTCCAGGTGCCCGGGCCGCTCGGCGACGGCCTGACATCGGAGGCCCAGTCGGCCACGGTCACGTGGGCATCGGTGATCAACAGCGCGGAAGCGAATCTGTTTCGCACGTCCACCGAATGGACCGACCCACGAAATGCTTGGCGAACGGTGGATTGGCTGGTGGGATTCCGCTACATCGGCGTCGAGGAATCAGCGACGATCGACATGGTGAGCTGCGAGGGTGCCGGCCCCGTCGTGCCGTACGGCGTTCACACGCGGAACAACATGTTCGGCGCCCAGATCGGAACCCGGGGGCGGCTGACGTGGGAGCGGTGGGCACTCGAAGGCTGGGCGAAAGCCGGCCTTCTCGGGTGCGCCCAGGAACAGATGCAGGATCCGCTGGTCGACTGGCTCGGCGAGCCCGTGCCGGATCGCGGCACCGCCTCCTCGACGACCGCCGGGCAGGTCGGCTACGTCGGCGACATCAACCTCTCGGCCGTGTACCGGCTCACGGACGTGTGGGGAATCCGGGCCGGCTACAACACGATCTGGATCGGCGGCGCGGCACTGGCGCCGAACCAATTCTCGTTTGCCGCCGATGGCCGGGTGCAGAGCGTCACGCAGGGGGGCGGCATCTTTCTTCACGGCGTCAACCTCGGCCTCGAGGCCCGCTGGTGACGCCGGCCGTGGCCGAGTGTCAGCGAGCCAGCAGTCGCTTCGTCATGTTCGTGATCCGCAGCGGGGGCAGAAAGTTCGAGGTTAGGGGCAGCAGCGTCTGGGTGCCGCTGGAGCGAGTCCAATACGTCACCCCCTTGGTGCCGCCCGCGCCCTGCTGCCCCTGCACGGCGTAGATGCGGTCGAGAATGCCGTCGCCGTCGGTGTCGAGCGACGTGGCATAGACCTTCGCATTCGGCTTGGTGAACGTGGAAAACGCGGTCAGGCGGGCCTGCTGCGTGAACGTGCTGCCGGAATAGATCTCTATCACGGAGCGGCCGTTGATGCCGGCTCCCACCAGGATGTCCGGGACCGTGTCGGCGTCGTACCGGCCGATCGACAGCGTCACGCCGCCCTTGAACTTCGGCGCGATCGGCCGGATCGTCCCCACCACCTTCGGCGTCATCGAGAGGTCGTAGATCTTCACGGTCGCGGGCATGCCGGCGTTGCTGCCGACCACGACCTCGCTCTTGCCGTCGGGGAGCGCCGACGTCTTCACGCCATCGACGTAGGTGCCCAGGTCGGCGGCGGCGACGTTCACGCCCCCCGTGTACCGGCCTGGAAACGGCACGAATGACCGGTAGGCCGCGTCGGGCACGGGATCGGGGCCAAGAGGATCGACGAGGAACGCCTTCACGACCGCGTTCTTGCCGCTCGACATGCTCGTGATGATGTCCGCGAGGCCATCGCCGTTGACGTCGCCCAACGTCACCTCGACGCCGCCGGTGTAGCGAGTGCCGTACGGGTAGAGGGAGTATGCCGTCAGTTCCACGCCCGCTTGCGTCCAGACCCGCACGAAGCCCGCCCGGCCACGGCCGGGCGCGGTGACGATCTCGTCGACGCCGTCGCCATCGAGGTCGCCGGTCGCCACCCGCACTCCGCCGTAGAACGTCGGCTCGTACGCCAGGAACTGCGTCACCACCGCGCCGGCATTCGGGTCGAGGAGGCGCACGAGCGGCGGCTGCGAGCAGCCGTCGTCCGTTCCGGTCACGATTCCGTTGCCGACGCCCAGCGGGAGATCGACGTCGGTCGAGGAGTTGTTGGTCGGGTTCGGGTCGGTGGTGCCGGATGGCGGCGCGACCGTCGCCGTGTTGACGAGGTTGCCGGTGGCGGTGAGGAGGATCGCCGCCGTGACGGTGTAGACCGCGGTTCCGCCGACCCCGAGCGTGATCAGTTCATCGATGTCGCCCGTTCCGCTCGTCGTGCCGCTGCCGCCGGTGAACACGGCCGTCCACGAGACGGTTCCGAAGGAGAGCGGGGCAAACGTGTCCGCGACCTCCGCGGCGGTGACGGCGCTCGGGCCGACGTTCGAGACGGTGATCACGTAGGTGGTCGTCGTGCCCGGCACGTACTGGGCGGTGAAGTCGGTCTTGAAGATGCGGAGATCGGCGATCGGTGCGGGCGTGTCGGTGTCGGTGGACGAGGTGACGGGGTTGAGGTTCGTCGTTCCTGCCGGGACGCTCACGCTCGCGGTGTTGACGAGGTTGCCGGTGGCGGTCGCCGACACCGGCGCCGCGATCGTGAAGATGGCCGTTCCGCCCACGGCGAGACTGATCGAGGCGTTGATGTCGCCTGTGCCGACGCTCGGGCCGGCCGATCCGGTGCCGGTGTAGATCGCGGTCCACCCCACGCCGCTGATGTTTGCGGGGAAGGCGTCGAGGAGTGTGCCGCCGGCGAGGAAGCTCGGGCCCGTGTTCGTGACGGTGATCGTGTAGTTCGTGACGAGGCCCGGGACATAGGTTCCGGTGCCGTCGGTTTTTTCGATCGTGAGGAAGACTTCCGGCGTGGCGGTGTCGATGTCGGTGGCAGAGTTGTTGGCGAGAATCGGGTCGAGGGTGCCGACGGGCGGTGCGACGGTGGCGGTGTTGACGATGTTCACGGTGGCGTTCGAGGCGACGTTGGCGGTGATCGTGTAGGTGGCCGAGCCGCCTGCGGCGAGGTTGACCAGTTCGAGGATGTCGCCGGAGCCGCTGGTGTTTCCTGTGGAGCCGGCCCCGGCGAAGACGGCGGTCCAGGTCGCGGTCGTGATGGAGGCGGGGAAGGTGTCGGCGACGGTGGCTCCCGTGACGAAGCTCGGGCCGTTGTTGGTGACGACGACCGTGTACGTCGTGCTCGTGCCGGGCACGTAGGTGGGCGAAACGCTGTTCTTCGTGATCGCCAGATCGCTCACGAGCGCCGGCAGGTCGATGTCGGTCGAGGTGTTGTTGTCGGGGTTTGGGTCGGGGATGCCGGCCGGCGGCGTGACCGTCGCGGTGTTGACGAGGTTTCCGGTGGCCGTGGAGAAGGTCGAGGCCGTGATCGTGTAGACGACGCTGCCGCCGGCATCCAGGTCGACGAGTTCGTCGATGTCGCCCGAGCCGCTCGTCGCACCGCTGCCGCCGGTGAAGACGGCCGTCCACGACGCGCCGCTGACCTCCGCGGGAAACGTGTCCTGCACCCGTGCGCCCGTCGCCGCGACCGTGCTCGCGTTGACGAGCGTCACCGTGTAGACCGTCGCCGTGCCGGGCGTGTACGTGGCCGTGCCGTCGTTCTTGATGATCTGCAGGTCGACCGACGGGTCGATCGTGTCGACGTCGGTCGAGGTGTTGTTGGTCGGGTTCGGGTCGGTGGTGCCGGATGGCGGCGCGACCGTGGCCGTGTTGACGAGGTTGCCGGTGGCGGTGAGGAGGATCGCCGCCGTGACGGTGTAGACGGCGGTGCCGCCGACGCCAAGCGTGATCAGTTCGTCGATGTCGCCCGTGCCACTCGTGGTGCCGCTGCCGCCGGAGAAGACGGCCGTCCAGGAGACGGCTCCGAAGGAGAGCGGGGAGAACGTGTCCGTCACCTCCGCGGCGGTGACGGCGCTCGGGCCGACGTTGGAGACGGTGATCACGTAGGTGGTCGATCCGCCCGGGACGTACTGCGACGTGTTGTCGGTCTTCACGACGATCAGATCGGCGATCGGGGCGGGCGTGTCGGTGTCGGTGGACGAGGTGACGGGGTTGAGGTTCGTCGTTCCTGCCGGCACGCCCACGCTTGCGGTGTTGACGAGGTTGCCCGTGGCGGTCGCCGACACCGGCGCCGCGATCGTGAAGATGGCCGTTCCGCCCACGGCGAGACTGATCGAGGCGTTGATGTCGCCTGTGCCGACGCTCGGGCCGGCCGATCCGGTGCCGGTGTAGATCGCCGTCCAGGTCGTGCCGCTGATGCTCGCGGGGAAGACGTCGAGAAGCGTGCCGCCGGAGAGGAAGCTGGGGCCCGTGTTGGTGATGGTGATCGTGTAGTTCGTGACGAGGCCGGGGACGTAGGTTCCGGTGCCGTCGGTTTTTGCGATCGTGAGGAAGACTTCCGGCGTGGCGGTGTCGATGTCGGTGGCGGAGTTGTTGGAGAGAATCGGGTCGAGGGTGCCGACGGGCGGGGCGACGGTGGCGGTGTTGACGATGTTCACGGTGGCGGTCGAGGCGACGTTGGCGGTGATCGTGTAGGTGGCCGAGCCGCCTGCGGCGAGGTTGACCAGTTCGAGGATGTCGCCGGAGCCGCTCGTGTTTCCTGAGGAGCCGGCCCCGGCGAAGACAGCGGTCCAGGTCGCGGACGTGATGGAGGCGGGGAACGTGTCGGCGACGGTGGCTCCCGTGACGAAGCTCGGGCCGTTGTTGGAGACGACGATGGTGTAGGTCGTGCTCGTGCCGGGCACATAGGTGGGGGAGCTGTCGTTCTTCGTGATCGCCAGGTCGCTCACGAGCGCCGGCAGGTCGACGTCGGTCGAGGTGTTGTTGGTGGGGTTGGGATCGGTCCGGTTGGCCGGTGGCGTGACCGTCGCGGTGTTGATGAGGTTCCCCGTGGCCGTCGAGAGGGTCGAGGCCGTGACCGTGTAGACGGCGGTTCCGCCCACGGCGAGGTTGATGAGCTGATCGAGGTTGCCCGTGCCGCTCGCGGTGCCGCTGCCGCCGCTAAAGACGGCCGTCCACGACACGCTGCTGATCTGCGGGGGAAACGTGTCCTGCACGCGGGCACCGGTCACGGCGTTCGGCCCGAAGTTGGCCACCGTGATCGTGTAGACCTCGGGGAGCCCGGGGGTGTAGGTGGCGTTGTTGTCGGCCTTGATGATCGACAGGTCGGCCGCCCCGCTGACATCCACCGTGGCCGTGGCGGGGGAGCTGACGGTGGTGTCGAGCGACGTGTCGATCTGCGTGGTGT
>JBIIOJ010000221.1:0-5645 GCA_044337015.1 Pirellulales bacterium | reverse complement strand
AACCCGCTGGCCCTGCAAAACAGCACGGTGAACAATGCCGGGGGTCTTATCCTCTTCGATCCGAGCCTTTCCGGCACGGTGACAGTTGGCAATTTAGCCGACAACGGCGTCACCCTTCTGCAGACGATGGCACCAGTGCCGGCGCCGATTCAGCTCGCGTTCGGCGGCAACAACCAAAACACGGTGATCAACGGCGCTATCGGCGGCGCCGGCGGCCTCGTGAAGAACGGTCTCGGCTCCGTGGCCTTTTTGGCGAACCAGACCTACACCGGATCGTTCACGCTCAACGCCGGCACGTTGGTCTTCGGTTTTGCAGGCCTGGGGGCCGGCAACAGGCTCGTCATCAACGGCGGCTCGCTCGACGTCAGCGGCACATCCAGCTTGACGTCCGCCTCATTCGCCCAGTCGTGGAATGGCGATTTCACGTTCGTCGGCACCCAGGCGCTGAATCTCTCGGCGGGCCGCGTGACGCTCGCCGGCACCCGGGCCGTCACGGTGCTGTCGAGCACGCTCACCGTCGGCGGCAACATCGAGGAATCGGTGGCCGGCTCCGGGATCACCAAGACGGGCACCGGCACGCTCGTGCTCGGCGGCTCCAACAACATCTACACCGGCCCGACGACGGTCGCGGCCGGCAACCTCCTGCTCTCCGGCTCGGGCGCTGTCCAATACAGCACGCTCTCGATCGCCTCGGGGGCGACGGTGCAGTTCGACAGTCTGGTCACGAGCAGTGCCTTCCGGATCGGGGCCCTGAGCGGCGCCGCCAACCTCGCTCTTTCCAACACCGCCGCCGGAGCCGTGAACGTCAACGTCGGCGGCAACAACGCCTCCACCACCTATTCCGGCGTGCTCTCGGGCGCCGGCGGCAGCCTCACCAAATCCGGCACGGGCACCCTCACGCTCACCGCCGCCAACACCTACACCGGCACGACGGCAGTCGCCGGCGGCGGCCTGGCCCTCGACTTCTCGGCTGCGGCCGCCCCGGCCACCAACATCCTCTCCACCTCCTCGCCGCTCGCCATCTCCGGCGGCTCGCTCACGCTTCTGGGCAAGGCGAGCACGACCAACAGCCAGACGGTGAACGGCCTGGCTGTCGGCTCGGGGGCCGGGGCGATCGTCCTCTCCGCCTCGACGGCCAATCCGCTGCTCCTGTCGGTCGGCGCGATCACCCGCAGCGTCGGCGGCACGCTCGACCTCACGCAGCCGGCTGGCGCGATCGACGCGACCAACGGCATGAGAACGACCACGTCCAACACCAACGGCATCCTCGGCGGCTGGATGACGGTGGGCGGCAGCGACTGGGCCGCGAACAACGGCACCAACGTCGTGGCCTACTCGGCCTACACGAGCGACACCTGGTCCGCCACGAACAACACGACGGTCACGACGAGCGGCACGGTCACGGGCACCACGAGCAGCCTGCGGTTCAACGCCCCCGGGGCGGCCACGCTCACCCTCTCGGGCAGCAACCGGATCGGCACGGGCGGCCTGCTCGTCACGAGCACGGTGGGCAACAACGCCACGACGATCGCGGGTGACATCCTCACCGGCGGAGCGGGCACCGATCTCGTCGTCATCCAAAACAATCTCGCCAACAGCCTGACGATCTCGGCGACGATCGCCGACAACACCTCGGCCACGGGCCTCACGAAGTCGGGCGGCGGCCGGCTCCTGCTGGCCCCGGGCGGCCCGGGCCCGAACCAACAAGCCTTTGGCAACACCTACACCGGCACCACGACGCTCAACTCCGGCACGCTGGCCATCGGCCAGAACCTCGCCATCGGCACCGGGCGGCTGGTGATCAACGGCGGCACGCTGGAGGCGGCCCTGCTGCCGGCGGGCCAGACCCGCACGCTGTCAAGCAACCCCGCACAGACCTGGAACGCCGACTTCACGACCGGCACCGGCTCGCTCCTTCTTGCCCCAGCTAACACTAACGTCACGCTTGGCGGTGTGGGCAACCGCACGATCACGGTCGGCAGCGGCGGCACGCTCACGGTGAATGGCATCATCGTCGAAGGCAGCCTCTATCAGGGCCTCACCAAGGCCGGTGCCGGCATGCTCGTGCTCGGCGGGGCCAACACCTACAACGGCCCGACGCTCGTCTCGAGCGGCACCCTCCGGCTCACCGCTGGCGGCGCCCTCAGCAACAGCGCGCTCACGGTCGCGTCGGGCGGAGCGATCGAATTCGACAGCACGGTCTCTGCCAACGCCTTCACGCTCGGCAGCCTGAGCGGCTCGTTCAACCTCCCCCTGCAGAACAACGCCGGCACGGGCGTGATCTTGAGCATCGGGAATGGCACGCTCCCGTTGGTGACCTACTCGGGCACGCTGTCCGGCCCCGGCGGCATTACGAAGGTGGGCGGCGCCAGCAGCCAGCTGCTCACGGCCGCCAACACCTACAGCGGCACGACGACCGTCTCCGCCGGCACGCTCCTCCTCGGCAACGACGCCGCGATCGGCACCGGCCGCCTCGTGCTCAATGGCGGATCGCTCGACGTCAACGCCGCCCGCACGCTCGTCAACAACAATCCCATCTCGCTCGCCGCCCACTCCGCCTTCGTAGGCTCCAACACGCTCAACACCGGCACCGGGAGCTTCACGCTCCTCGGCAACTTCTCCCTCCGGGCGGACGCCAGCAGCCTCACGATCGGCGGTGTGATCGGCGACGGCGGCCTCGGCTTCGGCTTCTCCAGCGGGCTAGGGAGTAATGGCAACGGCAGGGTCGTCCTCGCCGCCGCCAACACCTACAGCGGCACGACAACGCTCAACGGAAGCTCCGGCGGCACGGGCGCGCTCGTCCTCGGCAATGACGCAGCCCTCAGCACCGGCCGTCTGCTGATTAACGGCGGCATCCTCGACGTCACAGCCTCCCGCACGCTCTCCGCCAACAACGCCCAAACATGGGCGGGCAACTGGACGTTCGCCGGCTCGAACAACCTCAACATGGGCACGGGCGCGGTCACGCTCAACGCCCCCTCCAGTGCGATCGGCCCGACGGTGACCGTGACTTCGAGCACGCTCACCGTCGGCGGCGGGATCGGCGACCAGGGCCTCAACTTCGGCCTCGCCAAGGCCGGCAACGGCGCGCTCGTGCTCAATGGCTCGAGCACCTACAGCAACACGACGACGGTCAGTGCCGGCACGCTCGTTCTCGGCAACGCCTCCGCCATCGGCACGGGTCGACTCGTGCTCTCCGCCGGCTCGCTCGACGCCTCCACGCCGCTGACGCTCGCCACCAACAACGTGCAGACTTGGAGCAGCTTCGGATTCGTCGGATCGAATCCGCTCAACCTGGGCACGGGTGCCGTCACGCTCGCGGGGGCCGTCACCGGGACGGTGAACGCGAGCACGCTCACCGTCGGCGGCACGATCGCGGGCGCCTCGCTCACGCTCACCAAGGCAGGCACGGGCACGCTCGTCCTGAACGGCAACGTCAACACCACCACGGGCGGCATCACGGTGAACGCCGGTCAGCTCACCCTCGGCGGCTCCAACAGCTACACGGGCGCCACGACGCTCTCGAGCGGCACGCTCCTGCTGGCCAACCAGTTCGCCACGCAAAACAGCAGTGTCACCGCATCCGCCGGCACGTCGCTCCGCTTCGACTCGTCGGTCTCGGGCAACGCCTTCACGATCGGGGCCCTGACCAACTCGTCCACGATCGCCCTGCAGAACAACGCCGGCACGCCGGCTGCGGTCTATATCACCGTCGGCGGCAACAATGCGACCGCAACCTCCTCGGGCGTCTTCACCGGCTCCGGCGGCATCACGAAGACCGGCAGCGGCAGCTTCGTGCTCACCGGGGCCAACACCTACTCCGGCACGACGACGCTCGCCTCCGGCACGCTTTCGCTGGGCAACGCCACGGCGCTGGGCACCGGCCGGCTCGTGATCACAGGCGGCGTGCTCGACGTCTCCACGGCCACGACCCTTTCCAACAACAACCTCCAGTCGTGGAACGGCGACTTCATCTACGCCGGTGCAAACACGCTGAACCTCGGCACGGGGGCGGTCACGCTCGGTGCGGCCCGCACCCTGACGGTCAACGGCGGTAGCGCCCTCACGGTCAACGGCGCGATCGGCGACGGCGGCTCTGGCTTCGGCCTCACGAAGGCCGGGTTCAACACGCTCATCCTCGGCGGCTCGAGCACCTACACCGGTGCGACGACGGTCAATGCCGGCACGCTGCGGCTCGACTTCGGCCAGACCTCGGCTCCGGCGACCAACATCCTCGCCACCACCTCGTCGCTCGTCCTCGGCGGCGGCACGTTCAACCTCACGGGCAAGGCCAGCACGACCAACTCCCAGACGGTGGCCGGCCTCACGCTCAATCCCGGCGCCTCTGCCATCTCGCTCACCAACCAGATTTCGGCCAACCCGCTGCTCCTCTCCGTCGGGGCGATCACGCGGAACGTCGGCTCCACGGTCGATTTCACGAACCCCGCGAACCTCGCCATCGGCGGCACCAACGGCATCGCCACGACGACGGGCAACACGAACAACATCCTCGGCGGCTGGGCGACGGTTGGTAACTCCAACTGGGCCACGATCAGCGGCGGCAACGTCGTCGCCTTCACGAGCTACACGAACGACACCTGGGCCTCCGGCAACAACACGACGGCCACGACGAGTTCGTCGCCGGTCGGTGCCACGACCAACAGCCTGCGGTTCAACAATGCCGCCGCCGTCATCGTCACGCTCTCCGGCTCGAACACGATCTCCTCCGGCGGCATCCTCGTCACGAGCACGGTCGGGGCCAACGCCTCCACGATCACCGGCGGCACGCTCGTCGGGGCCGCCGGGGCCGACCTCGTCGTGATCCAGAACAATACCAACGCCTCCGGCGGCCTGACGATCGCCTCCACGATCGCCGACAACGGCTCCGCCACGGGCCTGACGAAATCCGGCGCCGGCAACCTCCGGCTCGACGGTGCCAACACCTACACCGGCCCGACGACGCTCAATTCCGGCACGCTCACCCTCGGCAACAACGCGGCTTTGGGCACGGGCCAGCTCGTGATCAACGGCGGCGTGCTCGACGCCAACGCCGCCCGGCTCACGACCAACAACAACCTCCAGTCGTGGAACGGCGACTTCTCGTTCCTCGGCACCAACACGCTCAACCTCGGCACGGGCTCAGTCACGCTCGGCAACCTCCCGCTCGGTGCGAACCGCACCGTGACGGTGACCGCGAGCACGCTCACCGTCGGCGGCGCGATCGGCGACGGCGGTTCCGGCTACGGCCTCACGAAGGCGGGCGCCGGCACGCTCGTCCTCGGCGGGGCCAACACCTACACGGGCCAGACAACGCTCGCCGCCGGCACGCTCAACCTCTCCAACGTCAACGCGCTGCAGAACAGCACGCTTTCCTACACCGGCGGGACGCTCGTCTTCGACAGCACCGTCTCGTCCAACGCCTTCACGATCGGGGCCCTCTCGGGCGCCACGAACTTCGCCCTGCAAAACAACGCCGGCTCGCCGGCGGCCGTGTATCTTTCGGTCGGCGGCAACAACGCCACGACAACCTACTCCGGCGTGCTCTCCGGCGCGGGCGGCATCACGAAGACGGGCAGCGGGGCCCTCACGCTCTCCGGTGCCAACACCTACTCCGGCACGACGACGCTCTCCTCCGGCACGCTCGC
>JBIIOJ010000220.1:0-5646 GCA_044337015.1 Pirellulales bacterium | reverse complement strand
GCGAACGTCGCCGCGACGAAGTCTGCCAAGACGCTCGCCGACGTCTCGCGGCTCGATGCGGAGTTTCACGACCGGATCGTCCGCATGACCGGCAACCGTCGGCTGCTGCTCTGCTGGACCATGCTTCTCGACCAGTTCGCGCTCTGGCTGACTCAGATGCAGTTGCGGCGGGAAGCGGCAACGCACCGCACGCGGCAGGACACGGCGGAGACGCACCAAAAGCTGCTCGACGTGATCCGGTCGGGTGACGCGAAGCAGGCGGCCGAGGAGGCGCGGCGCCACGTCGCCGGCTGGATCAAGCTGATGCCGCAGGCGTCGAAGTGACGGCGATCCTCGCCGCGAGCAGCGGATGTGCGGCGGTGCGGCGGCGCTCTTCCGCCTAGACCGTGGACGGCTTCGTTGCGATCTTGCCCGACAGGGCGAGGCCGAGCACCTCCTCGGCCGAACGGGATGCTCGCAGAAATACCTCGGCATTCGCCGGCAGCTTCAGGTCTTCGTCGTAGGTGGGAATCATCCGCTTCATACGGTCGCGGCCCTCGCCCGTCGCCAGCAGGTGCGGCAGGCAGGCCTTGATCGCCTCGAGCGCGATGTTCACCGAGACCGAGGCGCCGGGCGAGGCACCGAGCAGCGCCGCGAGCGATTTGTCTTGCGAAGAAAACACCTCCGTGCCGAAATACACCGCCCCGCGGTCGGCCTTCTTGATTGTCTGCACGCGGATACCCGCCTCCACGATCCGCCAGTCGGCCGTCTTGGCCGCCGGATAAAACTGCCGCAGCGCCCGCATGCGGCTGTCCATGCTCTGGACCGCCTGCCTCACGAGATACTGCACGAGCGGTCGGTTCTTGACCGCCGCCCGCAGGAGCGTGGTGAGATTGCCCAGGCGGAGCGATGAGGGCAGGTCGGTCCAGCGGCCGGTTTCCTTGAGAAACTTCATCGTCCACGAGCCGAACGGGCCGAACAGCAACTGCCTCCGTCCGTCGAGCCGGCGGAGATCGAGGTGCGGTGCCCCGAGGCTCGGTGAGGCCGGCGGCGTGGTGCCGTAGACCTTCGCCTCGTGCCGCGCTGCGATGGCCTCGTCGTCACACACGAGCCACTGCCCGCCGATGGGAAATCCGCCGAGCCCCCGCGCCTCCGGCAGGCCGGTCGAATGCAATAGCGGCAGGCTGCCGCCGCCGGCGCCCACGAACACGAACCTCGCCCGATGGACGATCCGCTCACCGGAGTCGACGTGCGTTACGGCAACCCGCCATGCGTCGTGCTCCCGCTGGAGCCCCGTCACGCGGCAGCCCGTCGCGACCTCGCACCCTTCCTGGTTTCCAAGCCAACCGAGGAGCCGTCGGGCGAGCATCCCGAAATTCACCTCCGTACCGCCGGCGGCCAGCGTCGCCGCGACGCGGCTTGGCCCGCGGCCCTCCATCACGAGAGGCGCCCAGTCCCGGATCGTGGCCGGATCGGCGGTGAACTCCATGCCGCGGAAGAAGTGATGCTCGCCGAGTGCCGCCTGCCGTGCCTCGAGGAGCGACACGTCGTCGTCTCCCTCCACGAAACAGATGTGCGGCACGGAATGGACAAACCCCGCAGGCCCCCCGGCCATGCCGCGGTCGACCGCGTGGGCCCAGAACTGCTTCGAGTGCTCGAACTGCTCGAAGATCTTCAGCGTCCGGGCGATGTTGACACTGCCGTCCGCCTCGCGTGAGGGCGTGTAGCTGATCTCGCACAGGCCCGCATGGCCGGTGCCCGCGTTGTTCCAGCCGTTGGAGGCCTCGCAGGTGAGTTCAGGCGTGATCTCGACGACACGGATCGAGAGCCTGGGCTCGAGCTCCTTGAGCATCGTCGCCAGGCTCGCCGACATGATCCCGCTGCCGACGAGCAGCACGTCGGTCGTTTCGGAAACACCGTACGAAGACGAGAAGCGCATTGTGGGCGGTGAACGAGGAGTTCGGCTGTCGACAGTCTGACTTCGAAATGATAGCCTCCGCCGTTTCGAGACAGGAAGGACGGCGAGAGACACGTGGCCACGTGCCTCATCATCCGGGTGATCGATCGGACCAGTTTCGGAGTGGAACCATGCAATCGTTTCGTCGTATGCCCATCGTCTGCCTCCTCGCCGTCGCCTGGGCGGCCGCGCGGGCCGAGGAGGGAGCCCCTCCTGATCTGCTCCCGACGCTCGGCTCGATCGAGCGGCTCGACCCGCGGTTCGACACGCTCGTGCCCCGCGATGCGGTGATCGAGGTGCTCGCCAGCGGGTTCGTCTGGGCCGAGGGGCCGGTATGGCTCAAGGGGGAGCAGGCGATTCTCTTCAGCGACATTCCCCGCAACCGAGTGATGCGTTTCAAGGATGGCGAAGGCCTGAGCGTGTTCCTCGAGCCGGCCGGGTTCACCGGTCCTGGCGCGTACGGCAGCGAGCGCGGCAGCAACGGTCTCACGCTCGACCGGCAGGGCAATCTCATCTCGTGCGAGCACGGCGACCGCCGCGTGAGCCGGCTCACTCCCGGCGGCGGAAAGCGAACGGTGGCCGACAACTACCGTGGCAAGCGGTTCAACAGCCCCAACGACTGCACGGTGCACTCCTCGGGCGCGATTTATTTCACCGACCCGCCCTACGGGCTGCCCAAGGGCTGGAACGACGAGCGCCGCGAACTCGATATCTGTGGCATCTACCGGGTGACGCCCGACGGAACGGTCACACTCCTGTGCGACACGATGACCAGGCCCAACGGCATCTGCCTCTCCCCCGACGAGAAGCGGCTCTACGTCGCGCAGTCCGATCCGGAGGCGCCGATCTGGAAAGTGTTCACGGTGAAGGCTGACGGCACGCTCGACGAGGGGCGGACGTTCTTCGATGGCAAGAAGCTCTTCAAGGAGCGGAAGAAGGGCCTTCCCGACGGGCTCAAGGTCGATCTCGCCGGCAACGTCTTCGC
Source organism: Pirellulales bacterium (assembly GCA_044337015.1). Taxonomy (GTDB): domain Bacteria; phylum Planctomycetota; class Planctomycetia; order Pirellulales; family UBA1268; genus UBA4655. The sequence goes on along the minus strand of JBIIOJ010000220.1, from coordinate 2,725 downwards.
GACGGGGCCGGGAGGGGTGCTCGTGATCGCCCCCGACGGAACCCACCTCGGGACATTTCTCACGGGCCAGGCGACGGCCAACTGTGCCTTTGGCGGCGACGGACGCTCGCTCTACATGACAGCCGACTCCCACCTCTGCAGGGCACGGATTGCCGCCAGCGGCCCGCTCCCCGGACCCTGAAAACCGTCGTGGGAAGCCTGGGAAGCTGGGAAACCGGTGCAGTCGGCGGAAAGGGGCTTTGAAACGGCGATGGCAACCGTCCGATCCTCTCCCGTGACGCAGTTCCCGATCGTTCCGGGGTCCGTTCCAGCCTATGCCACGACATCGTCTCCTCGCGCCGCTCGCGGTCCTGGCCATTGCAGCCGCCGCGGTCGCGCCGGCCGTGGCCGCTGATCCCCGCCGCACGGCGATCGTCGAGGCGATCGAGTCACAGCGGGACGCCGTGGTCAACATCCACGGCCAGAAACTCGTGCCCGGCGGAGACTCGGACGAGGATGGTGGCCTGCGACGGGTGAACGGCATGGGTACGGGCGTCGTCATCGACCCGCGCGGATACGTCGTCACGAACTTTCACGTCGTCGAAGGCGTGAAGAAGATCGAAGTCACGATGGCCTCGGGCGACTCGACCACCGCGACGCTCGTGTCGCACGACCTCCGCACCGACCTAGCCGTCATCAAGGTAGAGACCTCGAAGCCGTTGCCCGTGATCCGGATGGGCACGTCGAGCGACCTCATGATCGGCGAGACGGTGATCGCACTCGGCAATGCATACGGCTACGAGCACACCGTGACACGCGGGATCATCTCCGCGCTCCACCGTAGCGTCGAGGTAAGCCGCACCCAGCGATACGATGACCTCATCCAGACCGACGCAAGCATCAACCCCGGCAACTCCGGCGGTCCGCTGCTCAACATCAACGGCGAAATGATCGGGGTGAATGTCGCGGTGCGGGCGGGCGCCCAGGGCATCGGCTTCGCGATTCCGGTGGACCACGTGGTCGAAGTCGTCACGAGCCTCCTGTCGGTCGAGCGGGTCGACCGCACCTGGCACGGCATCGTGGCCCGCGGCGACCGCAACGGCGTCGTGGTGACCACCGTCCACCGTGAGAGCCCGGCCGCAACAGTCGGCGTTCGGGAAGGGGACGTCATCACCCGCGTCGGCGACCTGCCTGTCGCGACGCCGCTCGACATCGAGCGTGCCCTGCTTGGACGCAAAGCCGGCGAGTCGGTGCCGGTGGTCGTGACGAGGGTCGGCGGGCCGGCCAACATCCAGCTCGCACTCGCGGCGGCCAGGACCCAGGCCGACCAGCCCGAGACGAGGCTCTGGAAGGAACTCGGCGTTCGCGTCGAGGCGATGGCGACCGTGGAGGTGCAAAAACTCCAGTCGCGGTACCGGGGCGGCCTGCTCGTGACGGCGGTGCGACCGGACGGTCCCGCGGCCGACGAGGGAATCCGGGCTGGCGACATGCTCGTGGGGCTCCATGTCTGGGAAACGATCTCGCCCGACAACGTTGTCTACGTGCTCGACCGGGCCCAGCAGGAGCAGCTCGGACCGCTCAAGTTCTACGTGCTCCGCGGGGGCGAGACGCTCTTCGGTCACCTGACCTGGGACACCGTCCGCAGGTAGTCCGGCTGCGTCGCGGCTTCGCCCGGCGTCGTGGCCCGTCGTGCGGTAGGATTTCGACCGATCCGCCGCCCGGAAAACGCTCCCGTGGAAGACACGTTCGTCGATTGGCTGCTCGCCCGTCTGCCGACCGACGGCCGGCTCGAGGTGCCTCCCGGCGACGATGCGGCCGTGCTGCGGCCGCCGGCGATGCGGAGGACGGTCGTGACCACCGACATGCTCGCCGAAGGGGTCGATTTCCTCCTGGGTGACGGCCCCGGCCGCTGCCGGCCTCGGGACGTGGGCCGCAAGGCGATGGCCGTGAACCTGAGCGACCTCGCCGCGATGGCGGCACGGCCCGAGGCGGCGGTCATCGCGGTGAACCTGCCGCGGGAGGGTGGCGATGCGATCGGCCGCGAGCTGCTCGAAGGACTGCTGGAGGTGGCCGTGGCCTTCGATGTCGCGCTCGCGGGAGGCGACACGAACGCCTGGGACGGCGGGCTCGTCGTCTCGGTCACGGCGATCGGAAGCGTGCCGCCGGGCCGGGCCTGGCGGCGGGACGGCGCGCGGCCCGGCGACGCGATCGTCGTTACGGGCCGTTTCGGCGGGAGCCTTCTCGGCCGGCACCTCTCGCCGATTCCCCGCTGCCGGGAGGCGACCGCGATCGCCGAGCAGTTTCCGGTCCACGCGGCCATCGACGTGAGCGACGGGCTTTCGCTCGACCTCGCGAGGCTCGCGCGGGCGAGCGGCGTCGCCGCGTGGATCGATCCCGAGAAGGTGCCCATCCACGACGACGCCTTCCGCGCGGCGGCCGCCGATCCGGACGGCCGGACGCCGCTCGATCGTGCGCTCGGCGACGGCGAGGATTTCGAGCTCGTGCTCACCATGCCGGCCGAAGCGGCCGAGGAGCTGCTCGCCGCGGCCCCAGATGGCGTGGAGCTTGCAAGGATCGGCGGCATCGTCTCTGGGGAGGGCCTCCACGTGCGGAAGGCGGATGGATCGCTCGCGCCGCTGCCCGCGACCGGCTTCCTTCACCGCTTCGACGGAGAGGCGGGATGAGCAGGCTCGCTCGGATCGAACTCGAGAGCCTCGCCGCGACCCGCCGCGTGGCGCGGACGCTC